>NZ_JBIWML010000043.1:36210-68072 GCF_044766665.1 Kitasatospora sp. NPDC101801 | reverse complement strand
TTGACTTTTGGCACGCTGTTGAGTTCTCAAGGAACGGACACTTCCTTCGAGCCGCTTATCAGGCGGACCCTCCGGGCGCTTCGTTCTTTCGTGTTTCAAGCTTATCAGACGTTTTCCGCTCCGTTTTCCGGAGTTTCATTTCATCTTTCGGCTTTTGCCTTTCGGCGCTCCCGAACTCTAGCAGAGTTTCTGGGGCTGCTTTCACTTCCCGAATTCACTCAGAGAAGTTCCGGCGGCCGCTTGGGGCAACCCGGAGAACATTACGCACCGGGCTGCCCCAAGTCAAATCAGACCTCGACCACGACCGGGAGGATCATCGGCCGGCGACGGTAGTTGTCCGCCACCCACTTGCCGATGATCCGGCGGACCAGCTGCTGGATCTGCCGGACCTCCAGCACGCCGTCGCTCGCCGAGCGGTCCAGGGCCTCCTGGAGCTTGGCCACCACGGGGCCGAAGGCGCCGTCGTCGATACCGGAGCCGCGGGCCTGGATGCTCGGGCCGCTCACGATCTTGCCGCTGGTGGAGTCGACCACCACGAAGACCGAGATGAAGCCCTCCTCGCCGAGGATCCGGCGGTCCTTCAGGGTGGGCTCGGTGATGTCGCCGACGGACGAGCCGTCCACGTACACGTAGCCGGCCTGGACCTTGCCGACGATCTTCGCGACGCCCTTGTCCAGGTCGACCACGACGCCGTCCTCGGCGATGACCGTGCGGTTCTTCGGGATGCCGGTCTTGATGCCGAGGTCGGCGCAGGCCCGCAGGTGGCGCCACTCGCCGTGCACCGGCATCAGGTTCTTCGGCTTGCAGATGTTGAAGAAGTACAGCAGCTCGCCGGCCGAGGCGTGGCCGGAGACGTGCACCTTGGCGTTGCCCTTGTGGACGACGTTGGCGCCCCAGCGGGTCAGGCCGTTGATGACCCGGTAGATCGCGGTCTCGTTACCGGGGATCAGCGACGAGGCCATGATGACCGTGTCGCCCTCGACGATCCGGATCTGGTGGTCGCGGTTGGCCATCCGGGACAGCGCGGCCATCGGCTCGCCCTGGGAGCCGGTGCAGACCAGGACGACGTCCTTGTCCGGCAGGTCGTCCAGGGTCTTGACGTCGACGATCATGTTGCCCGGCACCTTGAGGTAGCCGAGGTCACGGGCGATGCCCATGTTGCGGACCATCGAGCGGCCGACGAAGGCGACCTTGCGCTTGTGCTCGTGCGCGGCGTCCAGCACCTGCTGGATGCGGTGCACGTGGCTGGCGAAGGAGGCCACGATGATGCGCTTGTCCGCGTTGGAGAAGACGGTGCGCAGCGCGGCCGAGATGTCCCGCTCGTGCGGGATGAAGCCGGGGACCTCGGCGTTGGTGGAGTCCACCAGCAGCAGGTCGATGCCCTCCTCGGCCAGCTTGGCGAAGGCCGGGAGGTCGGTCAGCCGGCCGTCCAGCGGGAGCTGGTCCATCTTGAAGTCACCGGTGGCGACGACCATGCCGCCGGAGGTGCGGACGGCCACCGCGAGGGCGTCCGGGATGGAGTGGTTGACCGCGATGAACTCGCAGTCGAAGGGGCCGATGCGCTCGCGCTCGCCCTCCTTGACCTCCAGCACGTACGGGCGGATCCGATGCTCGGCGAGCTTGGCCTCGATCAGCGCGAGGGTGAGCTTGGAGCCGATCAGCGGGATGTCCGGGTTCTCCCGGAGCAGGTACGGGACGGCCCCGATGTGGTCCTCGTGACCGTGGGTCAGGACGATGCCGTCGATCTTGTCGAGCCGGTCCCGGATGGACGAGAAGTCCGGCAGGATCAGGTCGATGCCGGGCTGCTCGTCCTCGGGGAACAGCACGCCGCAGTCGATGATGAGCAGTCGGCCCTCGTGCTCGAGCACGGTCATGTTGCGACCGATCTCGCCGAGCCCGCCGAGCGGGGTGATGCGTACGGCGCCCGGCTTGAGTGCGGGGGCGGCGCCGAGTTCGGGGTGCGGGTGACTCAAAAGACTCTCCTTACGACGCACGCCACATGCCAAGGGGTTCGCGCCCTGGGGACATATGGCGTGCGTGCCTCGATGGTTTCCTACTTGCCAGGTCCTGGTGCTTCGCGCCGTCGGTCCGGTTCAGCGGCAGACCTCGGGAGATCCGGCGAGCCGGGGCGCGCACGTCTTGTCTTGCTACAGGTGTACCCCGCCGGCGGCGAGATCCTTCCTCAGTCGGGCGATCTCCTCCGGCGTGGCGGAGATCAGTGGCAGCCGGAGCGGTCCGGCCGGGTGACCCTGGAGGGTCAGCGCGGCCTTGGTGAGGATCACGCCCTGGGTCCGGAACATACCGCTGAACACCGGCAGCAGACCCTGGTGGATCGCGGTGGCCTTGGCCACGTCGCCCGCCTGGTACGCGTCGAGCAGGGCCCGCAGCTCGGCCGCGACCACGTGGCCGACCACGCTGACCACGCCCACCGCGCCGACCGACAGCAGCGGCAGGTTGAGGATGTCGTCGCCGGAGTACCAGGCCAGGCCGCTGCGGGCGATCGCCCAGGAGGCCGCGCCGAGGTCGCCCTTGGCGTCCTTGTTGGCGACGATCCGCGGGTGCTCGCCGAGTCGGACCAGGGTCTCGGTGGCGAGCGCGACACCGCTGCGGCCGGGGATGTCGTAGAGCATCACCGGGAGCTCGGTGGCGTCCGCGATGGTGACGCCGTGCCGGTACAGGCCCTCCTGCGGGGGCTTGCTGTAGTACGGCGTGACCACCAGCAGGCCGTGGGCGCCGGCGGCCTCGGCCTGCCGGGCCAGCTCGACGCTGTGGTGGGTGTCGTTGGTGCCGACCCCGGCGACGACGTGCGCCCGGTCTCCGACCGCCTCCAGCACCGCGCGGACCAGCTGGGCCTTCTCGGCGTCGCTGGTGGTCGGGGACTCGCCGGTGGTGCCGTTCAGCACCAGCCCGTCGTTGCCGGAGTCCACCAGGTGGGTGGCGAGGCGCTGGGCGCCGTCGAGGTCGAGGCCGCCGTCGGCGGTGAACGGGGTGACCATCGCGGTCAGGACCCGGCCGAAGGGCGTCTGGGGGGTGGAGGTCGGAGCCATGCGTCCAAAACTACTCGTAGGCGACCGGGGGGTACCCAGGCCGGTCCAGGGTTCGGACAGGTGAGGGGTGCTGCCGCGCTGTCGTCGGCGCTCCCGCAAGGGGATTCCGGTGCTGCGTGCTCGGGGGTTCAAGCAGCACCGGAATCCGTGACCTGAGCCTAGGGAGCGCCCCGGAGGGTCGCAATCCAGACGTGCCGTCCAGGCCACTCATATGCCCGTCGGGCCAGGTCAGGGGGCTACCCGGCCGTGCTTCTCGAAGGCCGCATGGGTGAGTGGCATGAGCTCGGCCCACGCCGCCTCCATGCCCTCGGCGACCATCTCGATCTCGCGCTGCGGGAAGGACGGCACGGTGGCGTTCTCCTTCTTGGTCCGCAGCGAGAGGAAGTGCATCAGCGAGCGCGCGTTGCAGGTCGCGTACATCGAGGAGAAGAGTCCGACCGGCAGCACGGCCCGGGCCACCTCGCGGGCCACCCCGGCGTCCAGCATCTCCTGGTACGCGGTGTAGGAGGCCCGGTAGGACGCCTCCATCGCCTCGGCGGTGATCTTGGCCTGCTCGGGGGTGCCGTCGACGAACTCGTAGCGGCCCGGGCGGCCCTCCTGGACCAGCTTGCGGTCCTCGCCGGGCACGTAGAAGACCGGCTGCAGGTTGCGGTAGCGGCCGGACTCCTCGTTGTAGGACCAGCCGCTGCGGTGCCGGTGGAACTCGCGGAAGACGAAGATCGGCGCGCTGATGAAGAAGGTCATCGAGTTGTGCTCGAACGGGGTGCCGTGCCGGTCGCGCATCAGGTAGTTGATCAGACCGGTGGACTTCTCCGGGTCCTGCTGGAGCGCCTCCAGGGACTGCTCGCCCGCGGTGGAGACCCGGGCGGCCCAGATCACGTCCGAGTCCTGGGCCGAGCTGCGGACCAGCTCGACGGTCACGTCACTGCGGAAGACAGGTCCTGCTGCGTCGCTCACGCGTTGCTCCTTGCGTCGGTGCTGCCGTGCAGCTTGATGGCGTGCTGCATGGTCTTGCGGGCCCGCGGCGTGTCACCGGCGTCGGCGTACGCCACGGCGAGGCGGAAGAACACCCGCCAGTCCCCCGGGCTCTGCTCGGCCTCGGCCTGCCGCCGGGCGAACACCTCGTCGGCCGAGGCCCGGTCGATCCGGCCGCCCCCGGTCCGGCGCAGCTCGTCCACCGGCAGGCCGCCCTCGGCCGCCAGCTCCCCGGCCAGCTGCTCGCTGGCCCGGCCGAAGCGCACGGTCTGCCGGAGGAACCAGACGCCGACGCCGGGGATGACGAAGGCGCAGAGCCCCAGGCCGATGCCGAGCGGCTTGCCGGTGGCGATCAGCTGGACGCCCTCGCCGACGCAGATCAGCGAGACCAGCAGCAGGGCGCCGGAGAGCAGGAAGAAACCGGTACGGGAGGTCATCTCAGAGGTCCAGGAAGTGTTCGAGGCCGAAGGTCAGCCCCGGGGTGTCGACCACCCGGCGCACGCCGAGCAGGATGCCCGGCATGAAGCAGCTGTGGTGCAGCGAGTCGTGACGGATCGTCAGGGTCTCGCCGGTGTCGCCGAGCAGCACCTCCTGGTGCGCCAGCAGGCCGCGCAGCCGGACCGAGTGCACCGGCACGCCGTCCACGTCGGCGCCCCGGGCGCCGGGCAGGCCGTGCGTGGTCGGGTCGCTCTGCCGGGGCAGGCCGGCCGCGTCACGGGCGGCCGCGATCAGCTGGGCGGTCCGGGCGGCGGTGCCGCTGGGGGCGTCCGCCTTGTGGTTGTGGTGCAGTTCGACGACCTCGACGGTCTCGAAGTACTTCGCGGCCTGCTGGGCGAACTTCATCGAGAGCACGGCGCCGATCGAGAAGTTCGGCGCGATCAGCACGCCGACCCCGGGGGCGTCGGCGAGCCAGCCGCGCAGGGTGGCGAGCCGCTCCTCGGTCCAGCCGGTGGTGCCGGTGACCACGTGGATGCCGTTCCGGACGCAGTGCTCCAGGTTGGCCATCACCGCGTCGGGGTGGGTGAGTTCGACGGCCACCCGGGTGCCCTTCAGCTCCTCCAGCGAGGAGTTCCGGCTCAGGGTGGCGGTCAGCTCCAGGTCGGCGGCGGCCGAGACGGCCTTGACCGCCTCGGAGCCGATCCGGCCGGTGGCGCCGATCACGGCGACGGACAGCGTCATGCGGGGTGTCCTCTCAGGCCAGCAGGTCCGCGAGCGCGTCGGCCCGCTTCTTGGGGATCGGGCCGATCAGCGCGAGCGAGGGCTTGTGCGCGCCGAGCACGTCCCGGGCCACCGCGTGCACGTCGTCCAGGGTGACCGAGGCGATCTTCTCCAGCATCTCGTCCACCGACAGGTGGTGGCCGTAGCTGAGTTCGGCCTTGCCGATCCGGTTCATCAGCGAGCCGGTGTCCTCCATGCCGAGCACGGTGGAGCCGGAGATCTGCCCGATCGCCCGGGCCAGCTCCTCCTCGGTGATGCCGTCGGCGACCACCTTGGCGAGCTCCTCGCGGCAGAGCCGCAGCACCTCCTCGACCCGCTTCGGCTGGCAGCCGGCGTAGATGCCGAACAGGCCGCTGTCGGCGTAGGAGGAGGAGTACGAGTAGACCGAGTAGGCCAGCCCGCGCTTCTCCCGGACCTCCTGGAACAGCCGGGAGCTCATCCCGCCGCCGAGGGCGGCGTTCAGCACCCCGAGCGCCCAGCGGCGGTCGTCGTGGCGGGGCACGCCGGGCACCCCGAGCACCAGGTGGGCCTGCTCGGTGCTGCGGTTGAGCACCTCGACCTTCCCGGCCGTCCGGACCGCGCGGACGCCGCGGCGGACCTCGGTGGGGTGGCCGGTGGACTTCGCCAGCACCGGCGCGAACGCCTTCCGGACCATCCGGACCACCTGGGCGTGGTCCAGGTTGCCGGCCGCGGCGACCACCAGCTGCTCGGGCTTGTAGCGGCGGTGGAAGAAGCCCGCGATCTGGTCCCGGGTCAGCGCCTTGACGGTCTCCTGGGTGCCCAGGATCGGCCGGCCGAGCGGCGAGTCGCCGTAGATCACCTGGGCGAACAGGTCGTGCACCACGTCGCCCGGGTCGTCCTCGGCCATCGCCATCTCCTCGAGGATGACGCCGCGTTCGGCCTCCACGTCCTCGGGCAGGATCAGCGAGCCGGTGAGCATGTCGCAGACCACGTCGACGGCCAGCGGCAGGTCGGTGTCGAGCACCCGCGCGTAGTAGCAGGTGTTCTCCTTGGCGGTGAACGCGTTCATCTCGCCGCCGACCGCGTCCAGCGCGGCCGAGATCTCCAGCGCGCTGCGCCGGGCGGTGCCCTTGAAGAGCAGGTGCTCCAGGTAGTGCGTGGCGCCGTTCAGCGCCGGGGTCTCGTCCCGGGAGCCGACGCCGACCCAGATGCCGAAGGTCGCGGAGCGGACCGTCGGGAGGGTCTCGGTGATGACCCGCAGACCGCCGGGCAGGACGGTGCGGCGTACCGTACCGGCCCCGTCGACGCCCTTGAGCAGGGTCCGGGTGGAGCCGGGGCGCTGCTGCGCCGCGGAGGCCTGAGCCACGGGCCTTCCTTCCAGAAACTTCAAGAATTACGGGGAGAACAGGGTGCGGCCCGCGCACTCCGGGGAGTGCGCGGGCCGCGGGGTACTAACGGTGCGTCACTCGGAGGCCGGAGCGGCGTCCTCGACGCCGTCCTCGCCCTCGACGACCGGGATCAGCGAGAGCTTGCCGCGGGGGTCGATCTCGGCGATCTCGACCTGGACCTTGGCACCGACGGCCAGCACGTCCTCGACGTTCTCCACGCGCTTGCCACCGGCGAGCTTGCGGATCTGCGAGATGTGCAGCAGGCCGTCCTTGCCCGGCATCAACGAGACGAACGCGCCGAACGTCGTGGTCTTAACCACGGTGCCCAGGTAGCGCTCGCCGACCTCCGGCATGGTCGGGTTGGCGATCTGGTTGATCGTCGTACGGGCAGCCTCCGCCGAGGGACCGTCGACCGCACCGATGTAGATGGTGCCGTCGTCCTCGATGGTGATGTCCGCGCCGGTGTCCTCCTGGATCTGGTTGATCATCTTGCCCTTCGGGCCGATGACCTCACCGATCTTGTCCACCGGGATCTTGATGGTGATGATGCGCGGTGCGTTCGGCGACATCTCGTCCGGCGTGTCGATCGCCTCGTTCATCACATCGAGGATGTGGAGGCGAGCGTCCTTGGCCTGCTTGAGGGCGGCGGCCAGGACCGAGGCCGGGATGCCGTTCAGCTTGGTGTCGAGCTGCAGCGCGGTGATGAAGTTGCGGGTACCGGCGACCTTGAAGTCCATGTCACCGAACGCGTCCTCGGCACCGAGGATGTCGGTCAGCGTGACGTAGTGCGTCTCGCCGTCGATCTCCTGCGAGATCAGGCCCATCGCGATGCCGGCGACGGCGGCCTTGAGCGGCACACCGGCGTTCAGCAGCGACATGGTCGAGGCGCAGACCGAGCCCATCGAGGTGGAGCCGTTGGAGCTCAGCGCCTCGGAGACCTGACGGATCGCGTAGGGGAACTCCTCGCGGGTCGGCAGCACGGGCAGGATCGCCCGCTCGGCCAGCGCGCCGTGACCGATCTCGCGGCGCTTCGGCGAACCGACGCGGCCGGTCTCGCCGACCGAGTACGGCGGGAAGTTGTAGTTGTGCATGTAGCGGCGACGCGTCTCCGGGGAGAGCGTGTCGAGCTGCTGCTCCATCCGGAGCATGTTCAGGGTGGTGACGCCCAGGATCTGGGTCTCGCCACGCTCGAACAGCGCCGAGCCGTGCACCCGCGGGATCGCCTCGACCTCGGCGGCCAGCGTACGGATGTCCGTGACGCCACGGCCGTCGATGCGCACCTTGTCGGTGATGACGCGCTCGCGGACGATCTTCTTGGTCAGCGCGTTGTACGCGGCGCTGATCTCCTTCTCGCGGCCCTCGAACTTCGGGAGCAGCTTGTCGGCCGCGACGGCCTTGATGCGGTCGATCTCGTTGTTGCGCTCGACCTTGCCCGGGATGGTGAGGGCCTTGGCCAGGTCGCTCTTGACGGCGTCCGACAGGGCGGCCAGCACGTCGTCCTGGTAGTCCAGGAAGACCGGGAACTCGGCGGTGGGCTTGGCGGCCTGGGCGGCCAGCTTCGCCTGCGCGGCGCACAGCACCTTGATGAACGGCTTGGCGGCCTCGAGACCGGCGGCCACGACCTCCTCGGTCGGGGCCTCGGCGCCGTCGGCGACCAGCTTGATCGTCTTGGTGGTGGCCTCGGCCTCCACCATCATGATCGCGACGTCACCGTCGGGCAGCGCCCGGCCGGCCACGACCATGTCGAAGACGGCGTCCTCGAGCTCGGTGTGGGTCGGGAAGGCCACCCACTGACCCTTGATCAGCGCGACGCGGACGCCGCCGATCGGGCCGGAGAACGGCAGGCCGGCCAGCTGGGTGGACGCCGAGGCGGCGTTGATGGCCACCACGTCGTACAGGTGGTCGGGGTTGAGCGCCATGATCGTGCAGACGACCTGGATCTCGTTGCGCAGGCCCTTGACGAAGGACGGGCGCAGCGGGCGGTCGATCAGACGGCAGGTGAGGATGGCGTCCTCGGACGGCCGGCCCTCACGACGGAAGAACGAGCCGGGGATCCGGCCCGCGGCGTACATCCGCTCCTCGACGTCGACCGTCAGCGGGAAGAAGTCGAAGTGCTCCTTCGGCGCCTTGGAGGCGCTGGTGGCCGACAGCACCATGGTGTCGTCGTCCAGGTAGGCCACGGCCGAACCGGCGGCCTGACGGGCCAGCCGGCCGGTCTCGAAACGGATGGTACGGGTACCGAAGCTGCCGTTGTCGATGACGGCCTCGGCGTAGAACACGTTCTCTTCCACCTGGAAGATCTCCTCTTTCGTACGGTTCCCGAGGAGCGCCCCTGCGCTTGCCTTCCGGCGGGCCCTGGGCAGTTCGGGCCGGTCTTCGATCGAAGCCTCCGGGCTGTCCCGCTCACGGGGGACTCCCGACGGCCACTACCGAGGACCGGCGCCTCTCGGCTGCCTGGTCGGCGGTCGCGTGTGGACGCTCCTTGGGACGCGGGCGGCTTCCGTTTGAAGCCTTCGGCCCGCTCGGTGATGTCTCTGCTACCACGGTTCGGCCGACTCGCGGTCGGCGTCATGACCGGGCATGCCCCTCACCTTACAAATTCACACCCTACTCAGCCTGCTATTACCACGCGTGTGGTGCGGCGGACCGAACGGTGCATGCAGCGAGGGGCGGCTCCCCGGTGACGGGGAGCCGCCCCATGACGCGGCGGTGTTAGCGGGCGCCACCGGCGGCACCGCGGCGGATGCCCAGGCGCTCGACGAGCGTACGGAAACGCTCGATGTCCATGGCGGCCAAGTACTTCAGCAGCCGGCGACGCTGGCCGACCAGGATCAGCAGGCCACGACGCGAGTGGTGGTCGTGCTTGTGGAACTTGAGGTGCTCGGTCAGGTCCGAGATCCGGCGGGAGAGCATGGCGACCTGGACCTCGGGGGAGCCGGTGTCGCCCTCCTTCTGGCCGAACTCGGCGATGATCTGCTTCTTGACGTCAGCGGCGAGAGCCACGGCATCTCCTTCAAGGCTTCCGAGTGACCCTGGTAGACGGCACAGGGATCTGACTGAACTCGGACTGCCCAAGAGTACCAGCGCCCGCCGTCCCCCCGATCCGGGGGGGTGACGGCGGGCGCGGTGGCGGGTCTCAGCTGGTGGCGCCGCGGACCAGGCCGTAGATGTCGAGCACGCCCAGCGCCAGCGGGACGAGGGCGATCAGCATCAGGCTGTCCACCATGTCCAGGATGCGGCCCCAGAACGGGGACACCCCGGACTTCGGGACGACCAGCGCGATGCCGGTCAGGATCGCCGCACCGGCCGCGATCGAGGCGGCCAGCCAGACCGTGCGCAGGTCCACCGCGGTGTCGCTGGCGGCGGTCAGGATGAACTGCGGGGTGTGCAGCGAGAGGCCGATCACCAGCAGCGCCAGGCCGGCCAGGCCGGCGATGGTGAGCGCGAAGACCTGACCGGTGTAGCGGAACAGCCGGGCCCGCAGCATGGTGGTCATGCCGACCGCGAGGGCGAGCAGCTCGGCCCAGCCCCGGTTGCTGAAGCCGAGCACGGCGCAGGCGCCGACCAGCACCGCGGCGCAGCCGCCGACCAGGCCGACCAGCACCTCGTGACCGCGCCGGGCCTGGTGGGCGATCCGCTCGTACTGGACGGTCTCCGCGCGGCCGGCCTCCTCGGCGTAGCCGGCGCCCCGGGTGCGGGTCTGGCCGGGGGCGTTGAAGCCGACCGGGAGGCGGGCGAAGCGGGCCGAGAGGGCCGGCAGGAAGCCGATCGCGGCGACCGCGGCCACGGCGGTGACGGCGGCGATGTTGGTGGCCGAGGTGTCGGACAGCAGCACGGCGGCGAAGGTGGCCAGGGTGCCCGCGACAGCCAGGAAGGAGGAGGCCACGAAGACCGAGTCCTTCTCCGGCAGCATGCCGACCAGCAGCACCGAGACCACCAGCATGGCGACGCAGCCGACCAGCAGCTGGATCCGGCCGGGGCCGTCACCCGTGGTGGAGACCGCGATGATGCCGGACCCGGCGATCAGCGCGTGCGGCAGAGAGCCGAGGCCGAGCGCGAGCGCCGCGTCGTGGTCCTGGTAGACCCGGGCCCGGACGCCCGCGAAGGTGACCAGCACGACCGCGATCACGCCGGACAGGATGCCGGGCAGGCCGTGCATGTCGTGCCGGAGGTCGGCGAACCAGAGCGCGAAGCCGAGCAGCCCGAGCAGCACCCCCGCGCCGATCAGGCCGAACGAGCGCATCAGCTCCGGGCCCCAGAACCGGCGGTCGGCGGCGACCGCGCTGGCGATCGCGTCGGCCACGTCGTCGTAGACGGCCGGGGGCAGCGACTCGGCGAACGGACGCAGGCTCAGCAGGTCGCCGTCCCGGATCTGCTGGGCGGCCAGCGGCAGTCCGCTGTCCAGCACGGTGCCGTCCCGGCGGACCAGGTGGAAGCCGGTCGGCGCGCCGTCCACCTGGGTCTGGCCGGAGAGGCGCAGCACCTCGGGGTAGATGTCCGCCAGCGGCACATCCTCCGGCAGTGCGACGTCGATCCGGCTGTCCGGTGCCACGACGGTGACCCGGCAGAATCCGGTCGTAGCGTTTGAGCTCACCGGCACTTCCCCCTGTTGCTGTGTCCGTTGGTCAGCTTGACGCCCCTGGCGGACCGAACGCTGCCCGTGTCGTTCAATGCGGGCGATCCGACCAAGAGTTGGCGCGGCGACACCCTACCGCCAGATGGGGTACGGAGCGCTACCGGGTCCTGGACGGACCGTCAAGCCGTGACCTGCCCGTTCCGGGGCCGCCGGTGTGCGAACAGTGAAGGTGATATGGCGTCAACGCGGCCGGTCACGGCCGGGCTTGACCGGTATGACCCGTTCCTGCCGATCCGCCGCCCGTTCGAACGGTAACGGTCGGGATGCGGACGCCCCCGTGCTCGAACCGAACAGGGCCGACCAGTAGGATCGGCCCCTGCGCGAGGCGTACGGGGGCGAGACGCGCGACCCGTGAGTGCCTGCGATCGGCGGAGCGGGGGCGGCGTCATCACACGGGGCGCCCTCATCCCGTACGTATCCCAGTTGCGTGAGGGTTGATGCCAGTGAGTGTGATTACGGTCAAGCGACCGGCCCGGGCGTATCCACCGCCGGTGCCGGACGAACCGGTGGAGCTGGTGCCTCCGCCCGAGCTGCCGAGGTCGGGTGGCGAGGACTGGATGATGTCCATGCTGCCGCTGCTCGGCATGGGCGGGTCGGCGGCCTTCTTCTTCTCCCCCGGTGCCCAGGGGCCGATGAAGATGATGGGCGTCCTGATGGTCGCCTCCACCGCCGGCATGGCGGTGGCCCAGATCATCAAGGCCCGCAAGGGCGGTAGTGCGGGGACCGCGGACGAGCGCCGCGACTACCTCAAGTACCTCCAGCAGATGCGCCGTCAGGTCCGCCGGACCGCGGACCGGCAGCGGGGTGCGCAGCTCTTCCTGCACCCGGAGCCGGACCAGCTCTGGTCGATCGTCACCGAGGGCCGTCGGCTCTGGGAGCGGCGGCCCAGCGATCCGGACTTCGCGCAGATCAGACTGGGGCGCGGGCCGCAGCAGCTCAGCACGCCGTTGAAGGCGCCCGAGACGGCGCCGCTGGACGAGCTGGAGCCGCTCTCGGCGGCCGCCATGAAGGACTTCCTGACCGCCCACGGCACCTTGCACGACCTGCCGTTGGCGATCTCGCTGCGCGCCTTCTACCACATCACGGTCTGCGGGGACCCGGACACCGTCTACGGCAACGTCCGGGCGATGCTGGCCCAGTTGACCACCCTGCACTCGCCCGACGACCTGGTGGTCGGCGTGGCCGCCGCACCGGGTGCGATCGACGAGTGGGAGTGGGCGAAGTGGCTGCCGCACACCCAGCACCGCAAGGAGAGCGACGGGGCCGGTTCGCGCCGGCTGATCGCCGCCGGTCTGGGCGAGCTGGAGGTGCTGCTCGCGGACGAGCTGGCCGGGCGCAAGGGCTTCGCCCGGGACGCCGTGGCCTCGCCGGACCAGCCGCACCTGGTGATCGTGATGGACGGCGCCGCGGTGCCGCACGACTCGCTGCTGGCCGGTGCGGAGGGCGTCGAGGGCGTCACCATCATCGAGGTGGTCCCCGGTGACCTGGACGAGCCCAGCGGCCACCTGGTGATCACGCTGGCCAAGGACGAGCTGCTGCTGGAGTCCGCCTCCGGTGCCTCGTACTCCGGCAAGCCGGACAGCCTGTCCTCCTGGCAGTCCGAGGCACTGGCCCGGCAGTTGGCCCCGTTCCGGGTCTCCGCGGGCGGCGACGACGGCGACCCCTCGCTGGTCTCGATGGACTTCACCGAGATGATGGACACCGGTGATCCGGGCGCCTTCGACCCGGCCCGGATGTGGCGTCCGCGCCCGATGCGGGAGAAGCTCCGGGTCCCGCTCGGGGTGGGCACCAACGGCGAGTACGTCTGGCTGGACATCAAGGAAGCCTCGCTGGAGGGCATGGGCCCGCACGGCATGTGCGTCGGCGCGACCGGTTCCGGCAAGTCCGAGGTGCTCCGCACCCTGGTGCTGGCGCTGGCCGTGACGCACTCCTCCGAGGTGCTCAACTTCGTGCTCGCCGACTTCAAGGGTGGCGCGACCTTCGCGGGCATGTCCGAGATGCCGCACACCGCCGCGGTGATCACCAACCTCGAGGGCGAACTCACCCTGGTCGACCGCATGCGCGACTCGATCGAGGGCGAGATGAACCGCCGTCAGGAGCTGCTGCGGACGGCGGGCAACTACGCGAACATCAACGAGTACGAGCGGGCCCGGGCCGCCGGCGCCGCGCTCGACCCGCTGCCCTCGCTGGTCATGATCATCGACGAGTTCTCCGAACTCCTCAGCGCCAAGCCCGACTTCATCGACCTGTTCATCCAGATCGGCCGGATCGGCCGTTCGCTGGGTATGCACATGCTGCTCGCCTCCCAGCGACTGGAGGAGGGCAAGCTGCGCGGTCTGGACACCTTCCTGTCCTACCGGCTCGGTCTGCGCACCTTCTCGGCCGCCGAGTCGCGGGCCGCGATCGGTGTGCCGGACGCCTACCACCTACCGCCCGTCCCCGGTGTCGGCTACCTCAAGTTCGGCTCCGACGTGATGGAGCGGTTCCGGGCGGCGTACGTCTCCGGCGCCTACCGTCCGCCGGGCGCGGTCCGGGTCACCGGTGGCCGAGCCGCCAGTGCGCTGCCGGTGCTGTTCACCGCCGCCGAGGTCGCGGTGGTCGAGCAGGTCGAGGAGGAGGTCTTCGAGCAGGTCGAGGAGATCGACGACTCGCTGCTGGACACCATGCTGGACGTCTTCGTGTCCCGCATGATCGGCCAGGGCCCGCCGGCCCACCAGGTCTGGCTGCCCCCGCTGGAGGCCCCGCCGACCGTCGACCAGCTCGTCCCGCCGCTCCAGGCGACGCCGGAACGCGGCCTCACCTCACCGGAGTTCGGCGCGCTCGGCCGGCTGGTGGTGCCGGTCGGCATCGTCGACAAGCCGCGCGACCAGCGCCGCGACGTGCTCTACCAGGACTACTCCGGCGCGGCCGGTCACGGTCTGATCATCGGTGGCCCGCGCTCCGGCAAGTCCACGATGATCCGGACCATGGTGGCCGGTTTCTCGGTCACCCACACCCCGGTCGAGACCCAGTTCTACCTGCTCGACTTCGGTGGCGGCGGTTTCCAGGGCCTGCAGGGCCTGCCGCACGTCGGCGGGGTGGCCGGACGACTGGACGTGGAGAAGGTCCGACGGACCATCAGCGAGGTGCACGGCGTGCTCAACCGCCGTGAGGAGCTGTTCCGGGCGACCGGGATCGACACCATCGCCACGTACCGGACCAAGCGGGCCAACGGCCAGCTCCCGGACGAGCAGTTCGGCGACGTCTTCCTGATCATCGACGGCTGGCTCACCTTCAAGCAGGAGTTCGAGTCCCTCGAACCGGTCATCGCCGACATCGGCCAGCGCGGTCTCGGCTACGGGGTGCACATCATCCTGACCGCGGCCCGCTACGCCGAGGTCCGTCCGGCGCTCAAGGACCTGCTGCAGAACCGCACCGAACTGCGGCTCGGTGACGCGATGGAGTCCGAGATCGACCGCAAGGTCGCGCAGAACGTGCCGACCGGGCAGCCGGGTCGCGGTCTCACCGCGGACAAGCTGCACTTCCTCTCCGGTCTGCCCCGACTGGACGGCTCCTCGGAGACCACCGACCTGGTGGACGGTGTCTCCGACCTGGTGGAGCAGGTCTCCGCGGCCTGGACCGGGCCCCGGGCCCCGCAGGTCCGGATGCTGCCCCAGGTGCTGGACGGCAACTCGCTGCCGAAGGGCTTCGAGCGGCCCGAGCTGGGCATCGCGTTCGGTGTCGACGAGGTCGAACTCGCCCCGGTGTTCCTCAACTTCGAGACCGACCCGCTCTTCGTGGTGTTCGGTGAGAGCGAGTCCGGCAAGTCCGCGGTGCTGCGGATGCTGATCAAGCAGATCACCGAGCGGTACACCCCGGACCAGGCCGGCATCGTGGTCGGCGACTTCCGCCGCTCGCTGCTCGGCGTGGTGCCGCCGGAGTACCTGGTGGAGTACGCGGCGGCGGCCCCCGCCATGACGGCGATCGTGGAGATGCTCCGCGGCGCCTGCGGACGGCGCCTGCCGGGTCCGGACGTCACCCCGGAGCAGCTGCGCAATCGCAGTTGGTACACCGGCAAGGACATGTTCGTGATCGTGGACGACTACGAGCTGGTCGCCACCTCCTCGGGCAACCCGATGGCCCCGCTGGCCGAGTTCCTGCCGTTCGCCCGCGACATCGGCCTGCGCATCATCATCGCGCGCAACGCCGGTGGTGCCGGACGCTCGCTGTTCGAGCCGATCATGCAGCGGATGAAGGAGCTCGGCGGTCAGGGTCTGATCCTGTCCGGCGACAAGAACGAGGGCGCCCTGCTGGGCACCGTCAAGCCGCAGCCGCTGCCCCCGGGCCGCGGCCAGCTGGTGACCCGCCGTCAGGCGGCCGGCCAGACCGTCCAGACGGGCTGGCTCCCGGCGCCGTAACGGGCCGGTGCGCAACGGGCCGTGGCCCCCTCCTCCGGGAGGGGGCCACGGCCTTCTCCGCTCCGCTTCCGCGCACACGCGGAAGGCCCCCGCAGCGACGCTGCGGGGGCCTTCCGGGGGTACTAGTCCTCGACCCGGCGCCTGCGGTCGCGCAGCACCACCGCGCCGCCGGCCAGGCCGCCGACCAGCAGGCCGCCGACGCCGAGCGTGTAGGTGGCGGTGCGGGCGTCCCGGTCCTGCTGGGTCTCGGCCAGACCGAGCGGCTGGGCCTCCAGCTTGGCCGTCCCGGCCAGGTTCAGCGGCGCGTCCTCGACCGGCTCCAGGCCGGTGGACGGCGGGGCGTCACTGGTGACCGCCTTCACCGGGTCGACCACGCCCCAGCCGATGAAGCGGTTGTTCTTGCGCTCCACCCGCTGCGCGGTCTGCATGATCCGGATCCGGATCTGCCGCGCCGTCCAGAGCGGGTACTTCTGCTTGAGCAGCGCGGCCACACCGGCCACGTAGGGGGCCGAGAAGCTGGTGCCGTTGTCCACGCAGTGGCCGCCGCCGGGCACGGTGGAGAGCATCTCCACACCGGGCGCCACCACGTCGACGAACTCCCCGTACTGGGAGAACGTGGCCCGCTCGTTGTTCCGGTCCGAGGCGCCGACCGCCAGCACGGTCTCGATCGCGGCCGGGTAGGTGTCGGCCTCCAGGCCGTCGTTGCCCGAGGAGGCGACCACCACGACGTTGCGGTTCTCGGCCTCCTTGAGGGCGGCCTCCAGCTCGGCCCGGCCGGGGAAGTTGCCGCCGGCCTCGGTGGCCCGGACGTCCTGCGAGATGTTGATGACCCCGACCCCTCGGGCCACCGCGTCCTTGATGGCCTTCACCAGGCTGAACACGTCACCGTTGCCCTGGCTGTCGTTCTGCCGGTAGGTCACGATGGTCGCGTCGGGCGCCAGCCCGGAGAAGCCGATGCCGGCCACCTTCCGGGCCGCGATGATGCCGGCCACCTTGGTGCCGTGGCCGACCTGGTCGTTCACCGAGGTGCCGGGCACCGGCTGGTTGTTGGACTTGTCGACCAGCGAGGACGGGGTGTCCACGACCTTGCCGCGCAGCTGCGGGTTGGCCACGTCCACGCCGGTGTCGATCACCGCGACGTTCACCCCGGTGCCGGTGATCGGGACCGGGGTCTTGTCCTTGTCTTTGTCCTTGTCGGGGGCGGCCGGGGCCCAGAGCTGCTCCAGCACCACCTTCTGCAACGACCAGGGCATGCTGGGCACGTTGTTGGAGGGGAACTGGCACTCCGCCGAGGCGGAGATCCCGAGCGGCGGATACACCACGCCGGTCGAGGGCGAGGGGGACGGCGCGGCCAGCGCGGGCCCGGCGGTCAGCCCGCCGATCACCCCCAGCGCGACGGACACGGCGGCGACCCTGCGGTACGTACCGAACGACACCTGACTTCCCCTCATGCTCCCACCCTGCGCCGCGCCCCCGTGGAACGGCCTTGCCGGACGGTCGAGTCGACCCGCCCGCGATACACACCTGGGGCGGGCGTCCGGTCGGACGCCCGCCCCTCGGTCGTACTGTCCGACGCCGTCAGGGACGGCGGTCGGGTCAGCTCCAGACAGCCGTGTTACGGCTCTCGGTCGCCTGGTAGCTCTGCGCCGCGTTGTCCAGCGAGGTGGCGATCTGGGTCAGCGCCGCCTGCAGGTCGGCCGCGCTCGAGTCCCAGACCTGCTGCCGGGCCTGGTAACCCTCGCGGGCCGTGCCCTCCCAGCTGTTGGCGATCCGGGCGACGCCGGCCTTCAGCTCGTCCAGCTGGGTCTGGATGCGCTGGGCACCCTGACGGACCTCGGAGCTGGCGTTCTGGATGGTGGAAAAATTAACCTTAATGTGGTCGCCCATGGTGTCCCCTGTTCCGATGGAGTCGAATCGGCCCTATGCCGGACCGAGGTTGATGTCTGAACGCGAGCCGGCGGCTCAGAAGGACGAGGCCTGCTCCTGCTCGGTCTGCGCGTAGAGCTTCGTCGTGGCCTCGATGGCCTGACGGATCTCGTCGAGGACCTGGTTCAGCTTGGTGGCGTCCTCGTTGAAGCGGGTCTGCAGCTGCTGGTACGCGGCGGCCGCCTGGCCCTCCCAGCCTGCCTTGATCTCGTCAACGAGCGAGTTGAGACGCTGAATCTCGCCCTGGACGGATGCGTTCACCTCACCGATACGGTTCGCGAAAGCGTTCATTTCATCAGCGGTAGTCGTGAACTGACCAGACATGATCCACCGTCCCCCATGAGACAGACTTCCCCACGGACCGTCCTGGCACGGACGGCCGTCGAACACCACGGTGTGGTGCACTTCAGAACTCTAGCCGCCGACCGCAAGTCACCCAACACCGGGAGCCAGGTAGTTACCAAGCCATGACACTGGGGTGCGGTCGGCCAACTGACTTACCGTCAGGCGAGTTGGGGCTGAAGTGCATCGTTCTTGCTGAGTACCGGACCGGCCGGGACCAGCTTGGCCCAAAGCAGCGGGACGGGCACCGGCGTCACCTTGTCGAAGCCCAGCCTGGCCTGGTTCTCGTTGGCCTGCTGCTCCTGGCCGGCCGGCTGCTGCTCCGCCGCCGGCTCCTTCGGCGCCGCCGAAGCACCGGCCTTGCCACCGTCGTTGTTGGTCGGCACGGGGTAGCGCAGACCGGTCTCGGTGATCAGGTAGTTCCGGCCGGAGCTGGCCGGGTCGTTCGAGTCCATGGCCCGGAACAGCAGGCCGTGGCCGGGCGAGACCCGGGCGCTGGAGGCGCCGGCGTCGACCGGGGCCGGGTACTCGGCGCCGGCCCAGACCGACCGCTTGATCTTGGTGCCGTCCATGCCCTCGAAGGTGCTGCACAGCCGGTTCCGGCCCTCGTGGTTGACGGCCTTTCCGGTCGGCATCTCGTCGGGGATGTCCGCCGCGTCGTTCAGCGGCTCCACCACGCTGCTGAGCGCCGCGTACTCACCGGCCGACAGCTGGTAGAGCTTCGCCGGGGCGCCGCCGTAGGCCGCCTTCGGCAAGTCCGGGTTGCTGAGCGCCAGTTTGGCCTGGAACGGCGAGACCGAGTACAGCTTGTCGACCCCGACCATGAAGTAGCTCTTGTCGTAGTTGAGCAGCCGGCCGACCTTGCGCTCCTCCGGCTTGGCGAGCTGGTCCAGCTTGGACGACACCGGCTTGTCCTTGACGAAGCCCGGCGGCGTCTGGAACCCGATCGGCTCCCCGGTCGCCAGGGTCTGCAGCCAGTCCTCGGTCACCCGCTGCGGCTTGTTCGCCATGTCGCTGCCGTACAGGCTGCCCGCGATCAGGGCCTTCTCGTTCGGCTGGGAGGTCGCGTTGCCGATCAGGTGCCGGGTGCCGGTCCGGTCCACCATGAACGTGCTCTGCAGACCCGCCGTGTCGAGCGGGGCCTGCACGTACATCGACTCACCGGCGCCGAGCATCAGCTTGGGGTCGGCCAGCCGGGTGGCGTCCTTGCCGGCGGCCACGAAGACGGCCTGGTTCGGCGGCGCCTTCTCCTCCGCGCCCGGGCTGTTGCAGACCGACCACTTCTTGTCGGTCTGGCCCGCCACCTCCGCCTTCGGCAGCTTGTCGGGGGCGTACGGGATGCCGATGGTGGCGCCGTGGTTCGGGTAGGCGTCCAGCACCTTGTCCTCGACGATCACCACCTTGGCGTTGGCCGGCAGCACCAGGCGGGCCGAGGACATGTTGAGCACCTGGTGCAGCACCTTGGCGCCCTTGTCACCCGGCAGGATCACGTACCGGGTGGTCGACTGCTTGCCCTGGATGATGTTGCCGCCGCCGTCCCAACCCTTGGGTGCGGCAGGCTTGATGACACCCCACATGGCGAAGCCCGCCACGATCACGACCCCGATCACCACGCTCGGCAGCACGGCCTTCACCGGCCGGGGCGCGTCCTCGTCGTTCCCGCCGCCGGAAGGCAGCAGGAAGGCACCGACCGTGCGCTTTCGCGCCGCCGTGTACGCGTTCAGCTCGTCTCGGCGTGAAGCCATGCTCGTCGTCTCCCCTGTTCGACAACTGTGGGTGCGTCAGCCCCACCGGCTCGTACCCGAGTCCGGGTGTGCAGGCCGTGCGTGAGTCTGCCACCCGCCGGGTGCACGTCGTGGTCCACCCTCTACGATGCGGCAGCAACGGTGAGTACGGTACGGGTACGGTTTGCCGACCGGTCAACCGGGCCGTGATATCTGATCAGAGAGGGCCACTCGGGGGATGCCAAGCCAGACTGCTCCAGGGCGACGCAGCACATCGCAAGGCGGGGGCGGACGCGGCCGCCGGGCGCAGCCCGCGCCGACCCGCCCCACCGCACCGGTGCCGATCAAGGTGCACCCGCGGCCCGGCCTGCTCGGCACCCGCCTGCGGCTCCAGCAGATCGTGCTGCTCGAGGTCGCGGTGGCCCTGGTGGTGGTCGGCTGGACCATCAACAAGGCGATGGCGGGCGTGTTCGCGGTACCGGCCGTCCTGCTGGTGGTGCTCGCCCTGGTACCGCTGAACGGCCGGACGCTGTCCGAGGGCCTGCAGGTCCGCGCCGCGCTGAACGCCCGTCGTCGGCAGGCCCAGCTCAACGTGCCGCCGCCGGGCACCGACCCGGCCCTGGCGCCCGCGCTCGAACTCGAGCCGGCGCTGCGCACCTGCACCCACGCCACCGAGGCCGACCTCGGCGGCGGCCGCCCGGTCCGCCGGGAGACCGGCATGGTCGGTGACGGCACCTTCCTCACCTCGATCCTGCTGGTGCAGGCGAAGGACCAGCCGCTGCGGCCGCACCGGAACGCGCTGCCGCTGCCGCTCGACGTGATCTGCTCGGCCCTCCAGGTGGACGACATCGCCCTGGAGTCGGTCCAGTTGGTGCAGCACACCCAGCCCGCTCCGGCCCCGCACCTGCCGGACCAGTCGCTGGCCACCCGGGCCTACCACCAGCTCCCGGACGGCCTGGCCACCCCCGGTCTGCGGCTCACCTGGGTCGCGCTCAAGCTCAGCCCCGAGCTGACCAGCAGCGCGGTCGAGGCCCGCGGCGGCGGCGAGGAGGGCGCCCGCAAAGCGCTCCAGCGGGTCACCGACCAGCTGGCCGGACGGCTCAACAGCGCCGGCTTCACCGCGACCGTGCTGGACGAGCGCGAGCTGATCGCGGCGCTGGCCATCTCGGTCTGTGCCAACCCGATCGCGGTGGCGGGCCGTCAGGGCACCGGCGGCGGTGGCGGCAACGGCCGCCGGACCCAGGAGAGCCGGAAGTTCTGGCGGATCGACGACCGCTGGCACGCCACCTTCTGGATCTCCAAGTGGCCCCAGCTCAGCCGCCCCGGTGGCGCCCCGGGCCGGATCGCCGCGCCCGACCTGGTCAACCTGGTCACCAGCACGCCCGCGCTGGCCAGCACCTTCAGCCTGACCGCGAGCCGCGGCACCGGCGACTCGGTGGCGATCAGCGGGCACGTCCGGGTCACCGGCCGCAGCGAGAGCGAGATCGCCCAGGTCGGGCGCCTGGTGGAGTCCCGCGCGCAGGCCTCGGGGATCGGCCTGACCCGGCTCGACCTGGAGCAGGCGCCCGGCCTGCTCGCCACGCTGCCCCTGGGAGGGACTTCCTGATGGCCTATCAGACCTACCCGAACCAGGCACCGGCCGAGCCCGCCGCCCGGGCCACCCGGCCGCGCCCCGGCTACGGCCTGCGCGGCCCGCGCCGGGAGCGGCACGTGCTCGCCACCGAGGACCTCGGCGCGCTGGCCTTCCCGGTCGGCGACGACGGCGTGGTGATCGGCGTCGACCCCCAGCAGCAGCCCGCCGTGCTCGGCCTGTTCCGGCCCACCTCGTACGAGCTGGCGCTGGTCGGCGGTCTGTGGACCGCGCAGGTGATCGCCCTGCGGGCGGCCGCCACCGGTGCCCGGATCGCGGTCGAGACCGGCCGTCCGCAGGCCTGGTCGCTGCTGGCGCAGGCGGCCGGCGGCGGTCAGCCGTGCGTGACGGTGCACCAGGTCGGCCGGCTCGGCGCCCAGGGCGCCTCGGTGGCCTCCCCGGTGCTGGTGGTCCGCGACCTCGGTGCCCGGCCGCCGCGCAGCCGGCTCTCCGCCTCGCCCTGGCAGACCACCCTCACCCTGCTCCCCTACCTCGGCCCGAACGCGGCCCGGGTGCTGAACGCGGCCGACCTGGTCGGCATCCAGCGGGTCTCCCCGCAGGAGGCCGAACTGCTGGCCCGGCTGCTCTCGCTCGGTGACCAGGAGGTCGCGGCACTGCCCACCCTCGGCGACAACATCACCCTGTGGGCGACCCGGATGCGCCGTCAGTTCGTGATGACCAACCCCGGCGAGGCCGAGGGTCAGGTGCTCGGCGGCCCGCGCCGGATGGACTGAGCGATTCGATCCCGGAGGGGTCCGCATACTGGGTGATCCGGTGTGCGGGCCTCTCCTTTCGTCCACGATGGTGTGAGTTCCGGCACCGCCTGTGAGCGGCCGGGAATCACGACCTAGTCTTGTGCCGACGGCACCGCGAACAGCGGCGGCGAACACGAGGGAGCCCAAGTGAGCAGCGATCGGGACGGCGTCTACGTCGGCGACAACGCGGCGGAGGACGACGACGACTGGTCGGACGTTCCTGACTACTCCCCGCCGTCCTGGTACACCCAGAGCGACACGCCCGCCGCTCCTCCCGCACCGGCCCCCGCGCCCGCCCCGACCCCGCCCGCGCCCGCTCCGGTCGCCCCGGTGCCGCCGACGCCCGTACCGGTGGCCGAGGCGCCCGCCCCGGTGCCGGTGACCCCGCCGCCCGCGCCCGCCCCGACCCCCGCGTCGTCGGCGACCGAGACCGCGGTGCTGCCCCCGGTCACCGACGGTCCCGAAGCCGGGCCCGCGCCGGTCGAGTTGCAGTCGGCTCCCGCGCCCGGCCCGGCGCCGGTGGTCCCGCCCGTACCGGCACCGCCGGTGGCCGAGGCGCCGCCGGCCCCCGCCCCGCAGCCGTACCCGCCCGCCGTCCCGCAGCCGCAGCCGCAACACCCCCAGCAGCAGCCGTACCCGCCGCAGCAGCCCTACCCTCAGCAGGGCCAGCCGCCGGTGGACCCGCGGCAGGGCGGCTGGCCGCAGCCCCAGCAGCAGCCGTACCCCCAGCAGCAGATGCCGCCGCAGCAGCAGTACCCGCAGCAGGCCGTGCCGCAGGCGCCGGTGGCCTTCCAGGGCCAGGGCGGGCAGCAGCAGATGTCGCACGGGGCGGCGCTCGGCTACACCGCCGCCGTCGAGCTCTCCTCGGACCGGCTGCTGCGCGGGCAGCCGAAGCAGCAGAAAGAGTCCCGGTTCAAGTTCGGCGGCAAGGCGGCCGAGGCCGAGCGGGCCCGCCGCCTCGAGATCATCCGGACGCCGGTGCTGAGCTGCTACCGGATCGCGGTGATCAGCCTCAAGGGCGGCGTCGGCAAGACCACGACCACCACCTCGCTCGGTGCCACGCTGGCCACCGAGCGGCAGGACAAGGTGATCGCGATCGACGCCAACCCCGACGCGGGCACGCTCGGCCGCCGGGTGAAGCGGCAGACCGGCGCGACCATCCGCGACCTGGTGACGGCCATCCCGCACCTGCGCAGCTACATGGACGTCCGTCAGTTCACCTCGCAGGACCTGCACTCGGGCCTGGAGATCCTGGCCAACGACGTCGACCCGGCCGTCTCGACCACCTTCAACGACTCGGACTACCGCTCGGTGATCCAGGTGCTCGGGCAGCACTACCCGATCATCCTGACCGACTCCGGCACCGGTCTGCTGTACAGCGCGATGCGCGGGGTGCTCGACCTGGCCGACCAGCTGATCATCGTCTCCACCCCGAGCGTGGACGGCGCCAGCTCGGCCTCCACCACGCTGGACTGGCTCTCCGCGCACGGCTACGCCGACCTGGTGCAGCGCTCCATCACGGTGGTCTCCGGGGTCCGCGAGACCAGCAAGATGATCAGGGTCGAGGACATCGTGGCGCACTTCCAGACCCGCTGCCGCGGCGTCGTGGTGGTGCCGTTCGACGAGAGCCTGGCGGCCGGCGCCGAGGTCAACCTGGCGATGATGCGGCCCAAGGTCCGGGAGGCGTACTTCGAGCTCGCCACCATGGTCGGCGACGACATCATGCGGGCCCAGCACGCGGCCGGCGGCTGGGGCCAGCCCCAGCCGGGCGGCTACCCCGGCCAGCCGCCGCAGCAGGGCTACCCGGGCTACCCCCAGCAGGGCGGCTACCCGCCGCAGCAGCCGGGGTACCCGCAGCAGCACCCGCAGCAGGGCGGCTATCCCCAGCAGGGTGCCCCGTGGGCCCCGCAGCCCGGGTACGGCCAGCAGCCGCCGCCCCCGCCCGGCGCCCAGCCGCTCCCGCAGGAGTGGTCCCAGCAAGGCCAGCAGCAGGGCCAGCAGCCCGGCTACGGCTACCCGCCACCGCCCGCGCAGCCCGACGGCCCGCAGCCGCCGCCGCAGGGGTACGGCTACCCGCCGCCGCCCCCGCAACAGCAGTGACAGCGGAGGAGGGGCGCGGACATCCGCGCCCCTCCTCCGTCTCTCCGGCCCGGCCGGCTCAGGCGGGTGACGACTCGTCGGTCAGCTCCCTGGCCCGCTTGACGTCGTCGGCCATCCGGTCCAGCAGCGCGTCGATCGAGTCGAACTTCTCCATCCCGCGCAGGTACGCGAGGAAGTCGACCGCCACGTGCAGGCCGTACAGGTCGAGGCCGACCCGGTCGATGGCGTACGCCTCGACCGTCCGGCTGGTGCCGTCGAAGGTCGGGTTGGTGCCCACCGAGATCGCCGCGGGCATCCGCTCACCGGCCGCCGTCAGCCACCCCGCGTAGACCCCGTCGGCCGGGATCGCACTGTGCGGGACGGTGTCCACGTTGGCGGTGGGGAAGCCCAACTCCCGTCCGCGCTGCGCTCCCCGGACCACCAGGCCCTCGACCCGGTGCGGCCGGCCGAGCACCTCGGCGGCCGCGCTCAGGTCGCCCTCGGCGACCAGCCGCCGCACCAGCGTGGAGGAGAACGGCACGCCCGCCGAACCGCGCACCTGGAGGTCGAGCACCTCCACCTCGAAGTCGTCCGCCCGGCCCAGCTCGGCCAGCAACCCGACGTTCCCGGCGGCCCGGTGGCCGAACCGGAAGTTCGGGCCCTCGATCACCAGCCGGGCGTGCAACGCGTCCACCAGGACCTGCTGGACGAAGAACTCCGGCGACTCCTTCGAGAACTCCGCGGTGAACGGCAGCACCAGCACCGCGTCCACCCCCAGCGCCTCGATCAGCTCCGCCCGGCGCGGCTGCGGTGCCAGCAGCGCCGGATGGCTGCCGGGCCGGACCACCTCGCTCGGGTGCGGGTCGAAGGTGACCACGACGGCCTTCGCCGCCAGCTCACGGGCCCGCTTCACCGCCCGGCTGATGATCAGTTGGTGGCCGCGGTGCACACCGTCGAACGATCCGATGGTGACGACGCTGCGCCCCCAGTCCCCGGGGATCTCCTCCAGGCCACGCCAGCGCTGCACCCTGACCGCTCCTCGTTCCGAACCGGCGTACGTCGTCCGCACGCTCTCGCTTCCTACCGAACCCCTATAGCGTGCCATGCGCCCGAAGCTGTGTCGGCACCAGCGTCACCCAACTCGGCCCGCCGGACGCGCCGGACGGACCACCGCGCCCCGCTCGGCCTCCGCCGCCGCGTACTGCGGATCGCGGCCGCCCGCCACCAACAGCCGCATCCGGGCCAGCAGCGGGCCGCCGCGCGGGCCCGGTTCGCCGGCCGGCCAGTGCGTCAGCAGCCGGGCGAACCCGGCCGAGCGGCCCGCGCCGCGGACCAGCGCGGCGTCCACCTCGGGCCCGCCCGCCGCCGCGATAAGCCGGATCAACTGCGGTACCCCGGGCGCCTGTTCGTCCCGGCAACGGTCAGCCAGCCGCTCCACCACCGGCACCAGCACGGCCGGGTCGTGCTCCACCGCGAGCAGTGTCTCCAGCAGCCGGGCCGGCCACTCCTGGCCGGTCAGCAGCACCGCGAGCACCCGGCGCAGCACCGGCGGCCGGGCGACCGCCTCGGCCAGCAGCAGGTCGAGCCCGGCCTCCGACCGGCCGGCCAGCAGGGCGGTCAGGTACTCGGCCACCTGGCCGGACCGCTCGGGCCGCTGCCGCAGCAGCTCGGCGGCCAGGTCGAGACCCGGCCCGAGCAGCTCAGGACCGTCCTGCCCGGCCAGCACCCGGAGCGCCTCGGCCACCGCCCCGCCCGGCGCGGCCAGCCGCTGCCGGAACGCCGCCAGCACCGGCTCCGGGTCGCTGACCAGCGCCGGGGCCAGCGCCTCGGCGGTGAGGAACGGGTCGTCCCGGTGGTAGGCGGCGAGCGCGGCGGGGAGTTGCTGCCGCCGGGTCGCCGGATCGCGGATCAGCAGGGCCAGCGCCGCCCCGTGCAGGGTCGGCTCCTCCTCCCGGGCCAGCAGCCTGCGCGCGGTGTGCCGCAGCAGGTCGGCGCCGGTGCCGGTGGCGTACGGGGCCGCCCGCAGCGCGTGCACGGCCGCCGCCACGTGCCACTCCGGACGGGGGTCGTGGCTCCAGCGGTCCACCGCCCGGCAGAGCGCGGACGGCTCCGCCACCGCCAGCTCGGCGAGCAGCGCGTCGGCCCGGGGGTGGGCCGCGATTGCCAGTGACTCCGTCAGGTCGTCCACCGCCGAACGGCGGTGCGCCCACAGCAGATCGTGCGCGAGATCGGCGGCGGCACTGCCCCGGGTCTCGCCGAACCACCGGCAGAGCAGCGGCAGCACGGCCCGCGGGTCGGCCCGGAGCAGCTCGGCCACCGCCGCCCTGGCCTCCTGATCGGTCGTCACCAGCGACCGCAGCAGCTCCATCCGGTCCGGCAGCGGGAGCGGCAGCCCGACCCAGAACCCGGCCCCCAGACCGCCGCCACCGCGCTCGGCGACGGCCGCCAACAGCGGCCGGTGCAGGGCGGGTTCCGGGCTGCCGGCCAGCCCGTCCAGCAGCAGCCGGCGGGCCCACCAGGCCTGCTCGGGCCCGGGCGCCGTCTCCACCCCGCGCCACAGCCGCCACAGCCACGGGTCCAGCCCCGGCGCACCGTGCCGCTCACCGACCCCGCGCAGCGCCCACGCCACCACCCCGGCCCGGTGCCTGGGCACACCACCGGCCGGCAGCGCGCCCTCGGCCGCCGTGGCGGTCCCCTCCAGCAGCAGCCGGAGCGCGGCGTCCAGATCGAGCCGGCCGCCCTGCAGCCAGTCCGCGAAGTCCTCGTGGGCGAACCGGTACCCCGGCCCGGCCGGGACGAACAGCCGCTCGGCCAACACCGCCCCGGCCCAGCCGCCCTCGGCCGGGAACAGGGCGGCGAAGCTGTCCGCGTCCAGCGCGCCGTGACCGGTGCCCAGCATCCGGCGACCCGCCTCCCGGACCCGCTCCGCCAGCGTCTCGGCGAGCCGGCGGAGCGGCTCCGGGTCCACCGGCTCGGGCGGGGTCGTGGGGGGTGTCGGCGTGCCCCGCCGGTGCGCCCCGACCCGCCGGGGGCTGCTCACCGCCGCCAGGCGCCGCGCGGCGCGGGTGCAGCAGAGCTCCAGGTACTCCGCGTACAGCCGCCCGCGCTCCGGTGTCTCCCCGAGCTCGCCCAGCTCCCCGAGCTCTCCGGCCAGGCGCAGCAACAGGGGGTGCTCCCCCGGCTCCGGCGCCCCGTACCGCCGGGCCACCCGGGCCGCCGCCTCGGCGGGCAGCGGTCCCAGGCCGTGCACCACCGCCCCGGGCACGCCCTCGCCCCAGCTCTCCGGCCGACAGGCCGTCAGCAGCCGTACCCCGGCCGCCGCGAGCCACTCCCCGGTCACCGCGAACGGCGCCTCCTCCGGGGCGTCCAGCACCGCGAGCAGCGGGCGGCCGGCCTCCGTGCAGAGCCGCAGCAGTTCCGGGAGGTCCGGCGCGGGTACCCCCAACAGGGCTGCGGCTCCGGCGAGTCGACGTTCAATGGCGGTCGCCATGGTCGGGTCGTCCGGTGCCAGGTCGGCGCCGCGCAGCCAGACCGTGGGCAGCGGTCGCGGTCCCCCGGCCCGCCGGACGGCGAGGGCGGCCAGTTCGGTACTGCGACCGCTGCCCGGCGGGCCGACCAGCACACTGACGGCGACCTGCGGCTCCTCGCCGGTCAGCCCGTCCGGCCGGTCCACCCGGTCGGCGGCCAGGTCGGCGATCCGCCCCGGCCCGGCACTCGCCGACCCGAGCTGGACCGAGCAGAGCGCCAACACCCCGCCGAAGTTCAGCGCCCGGCCGTACGCGGGCACCGCCTCGGCGTTCCGGCCGCGCAGCTCCGCCAGCGCCGGACCGGTCGGCGGCAGCGCCCGGGGGCCGTCCGGCCCGTCCGCCAGGACGCCGAGCACGGCGCCGCTCTCGGCGTCCAGCACCGGGGCGCCGGGGGTCAGCGGGGCACGCAGCTGGGGCAGGTCCAGCAGCAGGGCACCCTCGGTGTCGACGCCGCGCACACCGCCCTGGATCTGGGTCAACTCCCATATCCCAGCGGTAAGTTGGGAAACCGAGACCAGGCCGCTGCCGATCCCGTCGGCGATCGCGGGCGGGGCCAGCGGAAGGCCCCCGGCAGACTCCGTCCGCACCACCGCGAGGCCGGGGCCCGGCAGCAGCTCCACGCAGTCGGCCCCGAGCACCCGGGTCTGACCCGACGGCAGGTGCAGCACCAGCTGGTCCAGCCCCTCGACCGCCTGCCGGGCCGTCAGCACGCTGCCCTGCCGGTCGGCGACGAAGCCGAGCCCCCTGACCAGGCCGTCCGGCCCACAGATCCGCAGCAGCCCCTCGGCCATCCCGCGCCCGCCCCTCCGCAGCCCACCACCGCCCGGAGCCTGCCCGGTCGGCGGTGCACCCCACCCCTCGGGCGACACCACTCACCCCTTCGGGTGACTTCACGGGGTTCGAGCTGCGCTCCAGCCGGGCGCACCGGTGCTACGGCCCAGGGGCTCGGGGCTCTGCTGACGTGCGGCTCCGCCGGGTGGGCGAGGAGAGCTGGCGTCCGGGTCACTGCGAAAGTGCCTGACCACCCCGGAACGGATCACCTTGCACGAGGCGGGCGTCGCAGTTCCCCGAGCCCCTGGCGGTGCACCTCGTGCACCTGCGCGGCCGAGCTCAGGCTCAGCCGACGAAGACCGCGACGGGCTTGGCGTGGCCGGACTTCTCCTCGATCAGGGCGAGGAAGCGGCCCTCCGGGTCGAAGACCGCGATCGGCCCCTCGACGCCCAGCCCGGGGGCGGCGAGCTTCATGCCGTGGGCCAGCAGCCGCGCTTGTTCGGCGTCCACGTCCCACCGGGGGAAGGCTGCGGCGGCCGCCTCGGCGATCGGCAGCACCTCCAGCTTCTCCTCCAGCTGCTCCAGCGTCCGGGCCGACTCCAGCCCGTACGGGCCCACCCTGGTGCGCCGGAGGGCCGTCAGGTGCCCGCCGACGCCGAGACCGGCGCCGAGGTCGCGGGCCAGCGCCCGGATGTAGGTGCCGGAGGAGCACTCCACCGTGACGTCCAGGTCGATCACCGGGGTGCCGTCCGCCGCCACCGCCGCCCGCTGCTCGTGCACGGTGAAGGAGTGGACGGTGGTCGGCCGGGCCGCGATCTCGAAGTCCTCACCCTCGCGGACCCGGGCGTACGAGCGCTTGCCGTCGATCTTGATGGCGCTGACCTTCGACGGGACCTGCATGATCTCGCCGGTCAGCGCGGCGACCCCGGCGTCGATCGCGGACCGCTCGACGCCCGAGGCGTCCGCCGAGGAGGTGACGTCGCCCTCGCGGTCGTCGGTGACGGTGTCCTGGCCGAGCCGGATGGTGGCCTCGTAGGTCTTGGCGGTGAGCATCAGGTGCCCGAGCAGCCGGGTGGCCCGCTCGACGCCGATCACCAGCACCCCGGTCGCCATCGGGTCCAGCGTGCCCGCGTGGCCGACCTTCCTGGTCCCGGCCAGCCAGCGGAGCTTGGCCACCACGCCGTGCGAGGTGAGGCCCTCCGGCTTGTCGACAATGACCAGGCCGTCGGGGCCGGTGCCTTTACGCTTCATCGGTTCTTTTCTGTACGTCTGTACGGATGGTGGGTCAGGAGGCCGGCAGCGCGGCCCGGAACCGGGCGACGGTCGCCTCGACGCCCTCGCGGGCGCTGAAGCCGGCCGCGAACCGGTGCCCGCCACCGCCCAGGTCGGCGCAGACGGCGGCCACGTCGACCGCGCCCTTGGCCCGGCAGGAGCCGCGCAGGGTGCCGTCCGGGTCCTGCTTGAGCACCAGGGCCACCTCGGCCTCGGCCGGGCGGCGCAGCACGTCGATCAGGCCCTCGATCTCCTCGACCGTGACCCCGAACAGCGCCAGGTCCTGGTACGGCACCCAGGTCCACACCAGGCCCAGGCCACCCGCGGCGTCGGGCTCGTAGACGGCCCGGTCCAGCGCGCCGGCCAGCACCTTGAGGTAGCCGAAGGAAGAGGTGTCCCAGAGCTGACGGGAGATCAGGTCGTGCCGGATGCCGGTGGCCAGCAGCCGCCCGGCGAGCTCGTGGGTGGCGGGCGTGGTGCCCGCGTACCTGAACGAGCCGGTGTCGGTGGCCACGCCGGTGTAGAGGCAGGCGGCCAGCTCCTGGTCGAGCGGTACGCCGAGCCGCTGGAGCAGCTCGTCCACCAGGACGGCGGTGGCCGGGGCGGTGGGGTCGATCAGGCGGTGGGTGCCGAAGCCCGGGTTGGAGGCGTGGTGGTCGATGACCACCAGCGCGGGGGCGGCGAACGCCTTGGCGTGCAGCAGGCCGAGGCGGCTCTCGGCCGCCACGTCGAAGCAGAGCACCAGCTCGGGGACGTCCGGCACCTCGGCGGCCGGGACGATCAGGTCCTGGCCGGGCAGGAAGCTCAGCGACTCGGGCACGATCTGCGGGTCGTCGCCGAACGAGACCCGCACCTGGTGGCCGAGCGAACGCAGCGCCAGACCGGCCGCCAGGGCCGAGCCGAGCGCGTCGCCGTCCGGGTTGATGTGGCAGATCAGGTCGACCGTCCTGGCCCGCCCGACCAGCTCGACCACCCGCTGCCACTCGGCCGCCAGGGCTGACGCCGCGGAGCCGGCCGACGACTCGCTGCGAGGCCCGGGAAGCACCGCGAGGGCACCATCCACCGTGTCGGTGGACGATGCCCTCTGGCCGGGGTCGACCGGCTCGGCGGTCATGGTTACTCGTCCTCGTCGTCGCGCTCGGCGGCCGGCACCCGGTAGGGGTCGGCGTCCCCGGCGAAGGTGGCCCCGGCGGCGGCGGTACGGACCGCCGCGTCGGAGACCCGCGCCTTGTCGAGCAGCTCGTCGATGTTCTTCGCGTTCTCCGGCAGGGCGTCCGCGATGAAGGTCAGCGACGGGGTGAAACGCACCCCGGTCTGCTTGCCGACCTCGGAGCGGAGCACGCCCTTGGCGCTCTCCAGTGCGGCCGCGCTGGCCTCGCGCTCGGCCTCGTCACCGTAGACGGTGTAGAAGACGGTGGCCTCGCGCAGGTCCCCGGTGACCCGGGTGTCGGTGATGGTCACGTAGCCCAGCCGCGGGTCCTTGATCCGGCGTTGCAGGGTCTCGGCCACCACCACCTGAATGCGGTCGGCGAGCTTGCGCGCCCTTGCGGTGTCGGTCACGTTGCCTCCTCGTGCAGTGAGCGCGGTACCGGGTCCACGGACGCACCCGGTGCGGCCCTGGCCCCAAAATACCTGCCCGCGCCCAGCCTTGTGGGCGCTCTCGGTCCTCGTCGGTGTGACGGTGCCGACGTAGCGGCACCGCGCACACCCTCAGTCATCGTCGTCGTTGTGAAGGCGCCTCCGGGCGGAGAGCAGCATCACCTCGGGGCGGCCGGCGACGAGCCGCTCACAGCTGTCCAGGATCTCGGTGACGTACCCGGCGTCGCCGGACACCACCGCCAGGCCGATCTCGGCCCTGCGGTGCAGATCCTGGTTCCCGACTTCTGCGACGCACACGCTGTACTTGCGCGCCAGTTCGGCCACGACGGGCCGCACGATCGAACGCTTCTCCTTGAGCGAATGGACATCGCCGAGCAGCAGATCGAAAGTGAGTGTTCCCACGAACATGTGTGACAGGTCTCGCCGACCTGAAGGCCTCGAAGGAGTTGCCCGAGCGGGCGTACCAGGAGGCTAACAGCGAGACCGGGGCCGGGGGGGGGGGGGTGGGGGCCCCCGCCCCCCCCCCCGCCCCCCCGGGGGGGGCGGGGGGGGGGGCGCCCCACGGGGGGCTCGCGGACGGCGGGGCCCGAGCTTTGGGTGTACGACCCCCCGGGC
>NZ_JBIWML010000043.1:20841-36200 GCF_044766665.1 Kitasatospora sp. NPDC101801 | reverse complement strand
AATTGGTGTTTCCCCACTAATTTTTGTCACGGTTCTCCCCCACCTTACGCCCGCTCTGTTGTGCCCGGGGGGGGCTAACGTGTCGCAAACCCGGCCCGGGGGGGGGGGGGGGGGTTTTGGGGCCCCCCCCCCCCGGCCCCGGCAGCCACTGCTAGGACCGCGGCTTCTCGCGCATCTCGTAGGTCTCGATGACGTCGTCGACCTTGATGTCGTTGAACGACCCCAGGGTCACACCGGCCTCGAAGCCCTCGCGCACCTCGGTCGCGTCGTCCTTGAAACGACGCAGACCCTCGATGGTGAGGTTCTCGGTGATGAGCTTGCCGTCGCGGATGAGACGGGCCTTGGCGTTGCGGCGCAGCAGACCCTCGCGGACGATGACACCCGCGATGTTGCCGAACTTGGAGGAACGGAACACCTCGCGGATCTCCGCGGAGCCGAGGCGCACCTCCTCGTACTCGGGCTTGAGCAGGCCCTTGAGCGCGTTCTCGATCTCCTCGATGGCCTGGTAGATGACCGAGTAGTACCGGACATCCACGCCTTCCTTCTCGGCAGCCGTACGGGCGCGGCCTTCGGCGCGCACGTTGAAGCCGATGATGATGGCGTCCGAGCCCATCGCGAGGTCGACGTCCGACTCGGTGATCGCACCGACGCCGCGGTGCAGCACCCGGAGCTCGACCTCCTCGCCCACGTCGAGCTTGACGAGGGCGTCCTCGAGGGCTTCGACGGAACCGGAGACGTCACCCTTGATGATGAGGTTGAGCTGCTCGATGGAGCCCGCTGCGATGGCCTTGTCCAGGTCCTCGAGCGAGATCCGGACCCGACGCTGCGCGAACGCGGCGTTGCGGTCACGGGCCGAGCGCTTCTCGGCGATCTGACGCGCGGTGCGGTCCTCGTCGACGACGATGAAGCTGTCGCCGGCGCGGGGCACCGAGGTGAGACCGAGCAGCAGCACCGGACGGGACGGGCCGGCCTCGGCGAGGCTGTTGCCGTTCTCGTCCAGCATGGCGCGGACGCGGCCGTAGGCGTCGCCGACCACGATCGAGTCACCGACGCGGAGGGTACCGCGCTGGACCAGGACGGTCGCCATGGCGCCGCGGCCCTTGTCGAGGTGGGCTTCGATCGCGATGCCCTGCGCGTCCTGCTCCGGGTTGGCCCGCAGGTCGAGCGAGGCGTCCGCGGTCAGGACCACGGCCTCGAGCAGCTGGTCGATGTTCAGACCCTGGCGCGCGGAGATGTCGACGAACATGGTGTCGCCGCCGTACTCCTCGGCCACCAGACCGAACTCGGTCAGCTGACCGCGGACCTTGGTCGGGTCGGCGCCCTCGACGTCGATCTTGTTGACCGCGACCACGATCGGCACACCGGCGGCCTTGGCGTGGTTCAACGCCTCGACCGTCTGCGGCATGACACCGTCGTTGGCCGCGACCACCAGGATCGCGATGTCGGTGGACTTGGCACCACGGGCACGCATGGCGGAGAACGCCTCGTGACCCGGGGTGTCGAGGAAGGTGATCGGACGCTCTTCGCCGTTCACCACGGTGGCGACCTGGTAGGCACCGATGTGCTGGGTGATGCCACCGGCCTCGCCGGCCACCACGTTGGACTTGCGGATCGCGTCCAGCAGGCGGGTCTTACCGTGGTCGACGTGACCCATGACGGTGACCACCGGCGGGCGCGCGGCCAGCATGTCCTCGTCGCCCTCGTTGACACCGAAGTCGATGTCGAACGACTCGAGCAGCTCGCGGTCCTCGTCGTCGCGGCTGACGATCTCGAGCTGGAAGCCCATCTCGTCGGCCAGCAGCTGGAGCGTGTCGTCCGAGACCGACTGGGTTGCGGTGACCATCTCACCGAGGTTGAACATCACCGAGACGAGCGCGGCCGGGTTGGCGTTGATCTTCTCGGCGAAGTCCGTCAGGGACGAGCCCCGCGACAGGCGAACGGTGGAACCGTTGCCACGCGGCAGCATCACACCGCCGACGGACGGGGCCTGCATGGCCTCGTACTCCTGGCGCTTCGCCCGCTTCGACTTGCGGCCACGCGCCGGGCGACCGCCCGGGCCACGACCGAAGGCACCCTGCGTGCCACCACGGGCACCCGGGCCACCCGGACGGCCGCCGAAGCCACCGGGACGCGGGCCGAAGCCACCGCCGCCACCGGGGGCACCGCCACCGGGACGGGGGCCGCCGAAGCCGCCACCGGCCGGACGCGAGCCCGGACCGGCCGCACGGCCGGCGAAGCCGGGACGAGCGCCACCGGCGCCGGCACCCGGAGCACCCGGACGGCCACCGGGGCCACCCGGACCGCGGCCACCGGGACCACCCGGACGCGCGGCACCCGGAGCGGGACGCTGCGGCATCATGCCGGGGTTCGGACGCGGCATACCGGACGGGCTGGGCCCACCCGGACGCGGACCGGCCGGACGGGGCATCCCGTCGGGACGCGGTGCACCCGCACCACCCGGACGCGGCGCGCCACCGGGACCGGCGGCGGGACGCGGACGGTCGCCACCGGGACGCGGGGCGCCACGGTCGGCACCCGGCGCACCAGCGGGACGCGGACGGTCGCCACCGGGACGCGGAGCGCCACGGTCGGCACCCGGCGCACCGGCCGGACGCGGACGGTCGCCGCCCGGACGGGCCGGACGCTCGCCGGCGGGGGCGCCGGCACCCGGACGCGCGGCACCGGGAGCAGCCGGACGGCGCTCGCCGGGGCGGCCCATGCCGGTCGCACTGCCGGAGGTGAACGGGTTGTTGCCCGGACGGGGACCGGCCGGACGCGGGCCCGGACGGGCCGACGGGTTGGCCGCGGCCGGACGGGCGGCCGGAGCGGCGGCGGCCGGACGGGCCGGCGCCTCCGCAGCGGCGTCACCGGCGGGAGCCGGGGAGGAGAACTCGGCTGCCGGAGCAGCCGGGGCCGCAGCGGCCGGGGCGGGACGCGCGGCGGCCGGGCGCGGGCCCGGGGCAGCGGCGGCCGGCTTCGGCGCGGCGGGGGCGGCCGGGGCGGCGGGAGCCGCCGGGGCCGGAGTCGGACGGGGACCGGGGGTCGCGGCGGGCCGCGGTCCCGGGGTGGGGGCGCCCGGCCTCGGTGCGGACGCACCGGCGGGCTTGGGGGCCGCAGGCTTCTGCGGGCCCGGCTTGGCGGCGCCACCACCGGTGGGCGGCACCCCCAAAGCGTCAGTCAACTTGCGCACGACCGGCGCCTCGATGGTCGAGGACGCCGAACGGACGAACTCACCGAGCTCGGTGAGCTTGGCCATCACGGCCTTGCTCTCCAAGCCAAGCTCCTTGGCGAGTTCATATACCCGGACCTTAGCCACTTCGCTCCTGTCTACGTGTCCGGGGTATTCGTCCGCCGGACCATCGCTACTTCATGGGCGTACTCATCGCGTACTCATCGAGTGCTCATCGCAATCTCGACCTACTTCCAACTCGCGAGGTACCTGACGTGTGCGCGCCGCACGGGGCTCTACCAGCTCTGCGCGGTGCTTGTTGCGGTGGTTCTTTCAGCCTGCCGGGGTGTCACCGGCCCGCTGCTCGACGTACTCACGCAAGTCCGTGGTGTCGAGTGTTCCCTGGAGTCGGAAGGCCCTGGGGAACGCTCGGCGGCGGACCGCGAGGTCGAGGCAGGTCGGGTCGGGGTGCAGATGTGCACCCCGGCCCGGCAGTGCGCCGCGGGAATCGGGGACACAAACGCCCTCGACCGCCACGACACGCAACAGCTGGTGCTTGGCCGCTCGCTTGCGGCAGCCCACGCAGGTGCGTTCCGGGCATGCTCGGACATGCGTCCGGCCAGACAACCTCAAGTCTACCCCTCCGGAGGGACCTGGCGCCGCCCTGCCGATTCCGGCCAGGACCGCGACAACGTGACTAGCGGTCGCGGGATTCCCCGCGGTCGCTTCCGGCAGGGGTTTCGGTGTCCGGCCTGATGTCGATCCGCCAGCCGGTCAGGCGGGCCGCCAGGCGGGCGTTCTGGCCCTCCTTGCCGATCGCCAGCGACAGCTGGTAGTCCGGCACGATCACCCGGGCGGAGCGCGCGTAGAGGTCCACGATCTCCACGCTCGTCACCCGCGCGGGGGACAGCGCGGCCGCGACCATCTCCGCCGGGTCCTCCGACCAGTCGACGATGTCGATCTTCTCGCCGTGCAGCTCGGCCATCACGTTGCGCACCCGGGCGCCCATCGGGCCGATGCAGGCGCCCTTGGCGTTCAGGCCCTGACGGCGGGACCAGACGGCGATCTTGGTGCGGTGGCCGGCCTCGCGGGCGATCGCGGCGATCTCGACGCTGCCGTCGGCGATCTCCGGGACCTCCAGCGCGAACAGCTTCTTCACCAGGCTGGGGTGGGTGCGGGAGAGCGTCACGGACGGGCCGCGGACGCCCCGGCGGACGGCCACCACGTAGCACTTCAGCCGGGTGCCGTGCTTGTAGTCCTCGCCCGGCACCTGCTCCTGCGGCGGGAGGATGGCCTCCAGCTTGCCGATGTCGACCAGGATGTTCTTGGGGTCGTTGCCCTGCTGGACGACACCGGTGACGATGTCGCCCTCCTTGCCCGCGTACTCGCCGAAGGTCTGGTCGTCCGCGGCGTCCCGCAGGCGCTGCAGGATGACCTGCTTGGCCGTGGAGGCGGCGATCCGGCCGAAGCCGCTCGGGGTGTCGTCGAACTCCTTCGGCTCGACACCCTCGTCCAGCTCGTCCGCGTCCTCCAGCGCCCAGACCGTCACGTGCCCGGTCTTGCGGTTCAGCTCGACCCGCGCCTTGCGGCGGGACCCCTCGGTGCGGTGGTACGCGATGAGGAGGGCCGATTCGATCGATCCGACCAGCAGTTCGAACGGGATGTTCTTCTCGGTAACCAACCCACGCAGGGCGCTCATGTCGATGTCCACGGCTACGCCTCCTCTTCCCTCTTCACGTTCACGTTCATGTGTGGTGCGGTGCTCACTCGTCGTCTTCGGTGCTGTCGTCGTCGGTGTCCTCGACCTCCGACTCGTCGAGCAGCCCCTCGTCTTCCTTGCGGTTGAACTCGACCTGGACCCGGGCACGGGCGATCTCGGCGAACTCCAGGCGGCGCTCCTTGGGGCGGCCGCGGCCCTTCACCGGCTGCACCTCGACCAGGGCGCCGTCCTCGTCGCTCTCCAGCACGCGGGCGACCAGCTCGCCGCCGTCCACCAGGTGGATCTTGGCGAGGCGCCCCTCGGCCCGGCGCCAGTGGCGGGGCTCGTTCAGCGGACGCTCGGCCCCCGGGGAGCCGACCTCCAGCACGTACGGGGCGCTGCCCATGACGTCCTCGGCGGCGTCCAGCCGCTCGCTGACCACCCGGCTGAACTCCGCGATCGCGTTCATGTCCACGCCGCCGTCGGCGTCCACGTCGATCTGCACCTGACGGCGGTTGCCGGCCTGGGTCACCTTGACCTCTTCGAGGTCGAGACCTGCCTCGGCGGCCAGCGGCTCGAGCAACGCACGCAACCGGTCGGTGGGGGTGGTGCTCATCCGGGTGACTCCTCGGCCGCGTCTGCTGTTGTCGGTAGGTGCTAGCTGAGCGGCAAGCCTATCGGGTCGGACCCCAAACCACCGATTCCGCGAGGCGTGCGGGGCACCCACGGGCACCGCTTGGGAGCAAGGTCACAACGGGCCGGATGGTGATTCTGTAATGATGCACGGCAGCGGGGGCTGCTCGGGCTCCCCCACGACCTCCTCGGGAGCACCCCCCATGCTGTCCCTCACTCGGCGGAGCCTGCTCCTCCTGGGCGCGCTGAGCAGCGCCCCGCTGCTGCTCTGCGGGTGCACCGACGAGGACGGGCCGACGGAGGCCGAGCGGAAGAAGGCCGACGCCGACCTGCCGCTGCGCAGCCGGGCGGTCGCCGACACCGACCGGCTGCTGGCCGGGTACGACGCCGTGCTGGCCGGGCCGGGGGCGGCCCAGGCCGACCGGCTCCGGGCGCTGCGGGCGGAGGTGGCCGAGCACCGGACCGCGCTGGCCACCGGCCTGGCCGGATCGGCCGCCCCGACGGGCCCGACCGCGCCGACCGGAGCCCCCTCGGGCACCCCGGGCGCCCAGGGCACTCCGACCGGCCCGGCGACCTCGGTGGTTGAGCTCGCGGCCGCCGAACGGACCACCGCCGGGGCCCGACTGGCCGATCTGACCGCCGCCTCGCCCGAGCTGGCGAAGCTGCTGGCCGCCGTCTCCGCCGCCGGCGCGCTGCACGCCGCGGCGCTCGGCAACACCACCCCGGTCACCGGCCCGCCCGCCGCCACCCCTTCGGCCTCGCCTTCCCCCTCGGCGTCGGCGTCGGCCGCCGGCTCCGCCGCCCCGACCGGCCCGGCCTCGCCGACGGCCGCACCCCGGCCCGCCGCCGAGACCGCCGCACTGCAGAGCGCGCTCTCCGCCGAGCACGCCGCCGTGTACGGCTACGGCGTGGTCGGCGCCCGGCAGCCCGCCGGTCCGCAGCGGGCCGAGGCGCAGGTCTGCTACCTGGCCCACCAGGCCGGCCGGGACGCCTGGCACCGCCTGCTGCTGGGCGGCGGCGCCACCCCGGCCGCCGCCGCACCCGGCTACCAACTGCCGTTCCCCGTCACCGACCCGGCCACCGCCAAGCAGCTCGCCGCCCACATCGAGGTGCAGCTCACCGGCGTGTACGCGGCCCTGGTGGCGGCCGGCTCGGGCGAGCTCCGACAGAGCGCCGCCGCCGCGCTGCGCGAGTCCGCCCTGCGCGCCCGGCAGTGGGGCGCCGAGCAGAGCGCGCTGCCCGGCCTGCCCGCCGCCGACCGCGCCCCGACGAGCCCGTCCCCGAGCGCCTGACCAGCGGTTTCCTCCCCATGGCCGACAATGGGCGAGCAGCAGGACCGCGACAGCACGATGGGGCGGCACCAACCGAGAGGCCAGCATGTCGGCAGCAGCAGGGCAGCAGATCACCGTTCCGGCCCGTCTCACAGCCACCGTCCGGGCCCGCGGGGACCGGGCCGAACTGGCCCGGCTGGCCGCCCTGCCGGACACCGTCGCCGAGCAACTGGCCCGCTGGGAACTGACCTTGGAGCGGGTGGTGGAGCCGGGCGGCCGGTCCGGCCTGGTCTGCACGGTGCTGCGCGCCGACGGCACCAAGGCGGTCCTGAAGACCGGCCTGAGCACCCCCGACACCGCCCGGGAGGCCGCCGCCCTCGCGCACTGGGCCGGCCGCGGCGCCGTCCTGCTGCCGGCCGCCGATCCGGCCGGATCGCTGCTGCTGGAGCGCCTGTACGGGGACATCCCGCTCCGCTCGCTGGCCGAGGCCAAGGCCATGCTGGAGGCCGCCGGGCTGCTCCAGCGGCTCTGGGTGCCGCCCGCCGACGACCACCCGTTCCGGACCGTCGCCGAACAGGTCGCCGAGCTCTCCGCCGGGCTCCACCGGCACCGTGAACTCTCCCCCGACACCCAGCCGTTGGTGGACGAGGCGCTCGAGGTCTCGGCCGCACTGCTCGCCGACGGCACCGAACACCTGTTGCTGCACGGGGACTTCCACCACGGCAAGGTGCTGGCCGCCGACCGCTCCCCCTGGCTGGCGGTCTCGCCCCGGCCGCTGGTCGGCGAACGCGCGTACGACCTGGCCTGGTTGGCGCAGGACCGGCTGGACACCCTGGCCGGCTCCCCCGGCCCGCGCGGCGCCGCCCGCCGCCGGCTGCACCAGCTCGCCGACGCGGTCGAGGTCGACCACGACCGGCTGCGCGGCTGGGCGCTGTTCCGCACCGTCGAGGCGGGCCTGCGGGAGCTGGCGGCCGGCTCCGCCGACCGCGCCGAGCTCTACCTGGAATTCGCCGACTGGCTCTGACGCAACGGCAGCTGAGCACCCATCACCGCGTACGGGCGGATCGTGTTGGGGAACCGCACCATCCGGGCCAGGTCCCGGTACCCGAGCGACCGGTACAGCCGCCGGGCGGGCGTCTCGGCGTCGATCGCCGACAGGATGCTGCGCGGCCGGCCCGACCGCTCGCACAGGGTGCGGATCAGCGCGCTGCCCACCCCCCGGCCCTGGTACTCCGGCAGCACGTGCAGCTCGGTCACCGCGAACACGTCGTCCAGCCAGTCCCCGTGCCCCTGGGCGTCCAGGTGCGGCTCGATCACGGTGCTCCACCAGTGCTCCCGGCGGTTCGGCATCCCGTACCCGAACCCGACCAGCCGCCGGTCGCCGAAGGCTCCGAACGCCAGTACCCCGGGCTGTTCGGCGTGCCGCGCGACGATCTGCAGCCGGACCGCCACCTCCTCGTCGGTCAGGCCGAACGCGACGGCCTGCACCTCCAGGGCGTCGGCCGCCCAGGCCGCCAGGTCCACGGCCTCGATCGTCACCTCGGTGAGCTGCTCCATGCCCCGGACGTTACTACTCCGACGGGCGGTGATCACTCAGAACAGCACGCTCATGAAGGCGCCGACCTCACGGAAGCCGACCCGGGCGTACGCGGCCCTGGCCCGCACGTTGTAGTCGTTGACGTAGAGCGAGACCACCGGGGCGACGTCGCGCAGCGCGTACCCCATGACGGCGGCCATACCGGTCTCGGACCGGCCCTGGCCGCGGTGCTCGGGGGCCACCCAGACGCCCTGGATCTGGCAGGCGCCGGCCGTGACGGCACCGATCTCGGCCTTGAAGACCACCGAGCCGTCCTGGGCGAAGTGCGCGAACGAGCGTCCGCCCGCGACCAGTTCGGCCACCCGGGCCTGGTAGAGCAGGCCGCCGTCACCGGCCAGCGGGGAGATCCCGACCTCCTCGGTGAACATCGCCACGCAGGCGGGCATCAGGGCGTCGATCTCGTTCCGCCGGACCCGGCGCACCAGTGGATCGGGGACGACGTCGGCGGCGGGCTCGGCGGTGGCCATCAGCGGCTGGTGGGCGCGGACCTCGCGGGCCGGGCCCCAGCTGCGTTCGAGGCTGGCCCAGAGCGCGGCGGTGGGGCCGGCCGGCCCCACGATGGAGGAGCAGCGGCGCCCCTGCCGGCGGGCCCGTTCGGCGAACGCGCGGACGGCCTCCGGACCGGCGTTCACCAGGACCAGGTTCGCCCCGGCGTAGCAGAGCGAGCCGAGCCGGCCGTCGGCGTCGAACCAGCCCCACATCTCGCCGCCGAGCCGCCAGGGGTCGAGGCCGACGGCTTCCACCCGGGTGGCCACGAAGGCGTTGGCGACCGGGTCGAGGTGCAGGATCTCCAGGGCCTCGTCGAGGTCCTGGGGGTCGAGTACCCGCGTGGTCGCCAGGGCCCGGGCCACCTGGAAGGGGCCGGGGAGCATCACACCTCGATCGAGCACAGGCACCTCACACTAGGAACGCTGGTCGCACCCTACTCCGCCGTCCCACCGGAGCAGGGCTGCGGGCCGTCCGTGACCGGACGACCCGCAGCGACACCGAAGATCACTCGGCGGCGGTGACCACCGGAGCGCCGGACTCGACACCGTCGGCCTGCATCTGCTCGGCCAGCTTGAGGGCCTCCTCGATCAGGGTCTCGACGATCTTCGACTCGGGCACGGTCTTGATCACCTCGCCCTTGACGAAGATCTGGCCCTTGCCGTTGCCGGACGCGACCCCGAGGTCGGCCTCGCGGGCCTCGCCCGGGCCGTTCACGACGCAGCCCATGACCGCGACCCGGAGCGGCACCTCCATGCCCTCCAGGCCGGCGGTGACCTCCTCGGCGAGCTTGTAGACGTCCACCTGGGCGCGGCCGCAGGACGGGCAGGAGACGATCTCCAGGCCGCGCTGACGGAGGTTCAGCGACTCCAGGATCTGGTTGCCGACCTTGACCTCCTCGGCGGGCGGCGCGGAGAGCGAGACCCGGATGGTGTCGCCGATGCCCTCCGACAGCAGCGCGCCGAAGGCGACCGCCGACTTGATGGTGCCCTGGAAGGACGGGCCGGCCTCGGTCACGCCGAGGTGCAGCGGGTAGTCGCAGGCGGCCGCGAGCTGGCGGTAGGCGTTGATCATCACGACCGGGTCGTTGTGCTTGACCGAGATCTTGATGTCGCGGAAGTCGTGCTCCTCGAACAGCGAGCACTCCCAGAGCGCGGACTCGACCAGCGCCTCCGGGGTGGCCCGGCCGTACTTCTCCAGCAGTCGCTTGTCGAGCGAACCGGCGTTGACGCCGATCCGGATCGGCACGCCGGCGTCCTTGGCTGCCTTGGCGATCTCGCCGACCTTGTCGTCGAACTGCTTGATGTTGCCCGGGTTGACCCGGACCGCCGCGCAGCCGGCCTCGATCGCCGCGAAGACGTACTTGGGCTGGAAGTGGATGTCGGCGATGACCGGGATGTTCGCCTTCTTGGCGATGATCGGCAGCGCGTCCGCGTCGTCCTGGGTGGGCACCGCGACCCGGACGATCTGGCAGCCCGAGGCGGTGAGCTCGGCGATCTGCTGCAGGGTGGCGTTGATGTCGGCCGTGACCGTGGTGGTCATCGACTGGACGGAGATGGGTGCGTCACCGCCGACCGGGACGTTACCGACCATGATCTGCCGGGAGACGCGGCGGGTGGCCAGCGGCTTGAGCGGCAGGGCAGGAATTCCGAGCGAGATCGCGGTCATGTGCGCAGGGTTCCCCAAGTCGAGGTGGTGAGATCCGGCCGGGCGCTCTCGTCAACGGGCGCCCGGCCTCCAACGGTACGGCACCAGGATGGGGCCGAGCACACCCGGCCGACCCGATCAAGGTCAGTTCAGGCGGATCGGGTTGACAACGTCGGCGACCCCCACTAGGGCCGTGAAGCAGATGAACACCGCCGCCACCACGTACGCCGCGGGCATCAGCCGTGCCACGTCGAACGGGCCCGGGTCGGGGCGCCGGAGCACGGCGGCGGTCTTGCGGCGCAGCGACTCCCAGAGCGCCCCGGCGATGTGCCCGCCGTCCAGCGGGAGCAGCGGGAGCATGTTGAACAGGAACAGCGACAGGTTGATCATCGCGAGCAGCCGGACCATGAAGGTCAGCTGGAAGCTGAGCGGGACGTCCATCGAGAAGACCTCGCCGCCGAGCCGGGCCGCACCGACCATGCCCATCGGGGAGTCCGCCGGACGCGGGTCGTCGCTGACGATGGCGTGCCAGAGGCCGGGGACCTTGCCGGGCAGCGCGACCAGCGCGGTGGCGCTGTGCTTGGCCATCGACGCCATCTGGTCGACGCTCTCGCCGACGGTGAGGTGTTCGACGGCGCTGGCCGGGGCGAAGCCGAGGAAGCCGGCCGTGACGGTCTCGTCCTTGACCTGGTTCCCGTCCTGGTCGAGCCTCGCCACGGTGTTGCTGGTCAGCGTCGCGTTCAGGGTGAGTCGCTGCCCGCCGCGCTCGACCACGATCGGCACCGTCCGGCCGGGTGACTTGCGGATGTCCGCCTGCAGCTGCGGGTAACTGGTGATCGCCTCGCCGTCGAAGGAGAGGACGGTGTCACCGGCCCGCAGTCCGGCGGCCGCCGCCGGACTGGCGGGGGCGTCGGCCGGGCAGGTGTCGGTCGCCTTGCCGGCCGCCACCACGCACTGGCTGACCGAGCCCACCGTGGGCACCGCCATCTGCACGCCGATGGCCATGAACAGCACCAGGTAGAGCACGACCGCGAGGATCAGGTTCATGAACGGGCCTGCGAACATCACGATGACGCGCTTCCACGGCTTCCGGGTGTAGAACATCCGGTCCTCGTCGCCGGGCTTGATCTCCTCGTAGGACGCCTCCCGGGCGTCCTCGATCATCGAGCGCCAGGGCGAGGTGGAGCGCTGGGTGACCCGGCCGTCCGCCCCCGGCGGGAACATCCCGATCATCCGGATGTACCCACCCAACGGGATGGCCTTGAGGCCGTACTCGGTCTCGCCCTTCTTCCGCGACCAGACCGTCCGGCCGAAGCCGACCATGTACTGCGGGACCCGGATGCCGAACAGCTTGGCCGTCGACAGGTGGCCGAGCTCGTGCCAGGCGATCGAGAACAGCAACCCGAGCACGAAGAGCAGGGTGCCGAGCACCCACATCACCATCGTCACTACTGATCCTCCGTCATGCCGCTCCTGCTGCGCTCGCCGCTAGCCCGCTGCCAGCTCACGGGCCCGGGCGCGGGCCCAGGTCTCCGCGTGAAGGACGTCCTCGACCGTGAGGGAAGTTCCCACCGTGTGTTCGGACACCACCTTCGCCACAGTGTCCACGATCCCCGTGAAAGGCAGCCGACCGGCCAGGAACGCCTCGACGCACTCCTCGTTGGCGGCGTTGAAGACGGCCGGGGCCGTCCCGCCGAGCGTACCGACCTCCCGGGCCAGGTCCACGGCGGGGAAGGCCGCGTTGTCGAGCGGGAAGAACTCCCAGGTGGCGGCCTTGGTCCAGTCGCAGCCGGGAGCGGCGTCCGGCACCCGGTCCGGCCAGCCGAGGCCGAGCGCGATCGGCATCCGCATGTCCGGCGGGCTGGCCTGGGCCAGCGTCGAACCGTCGGTGAACTCCACCATCGAGTGCACGACGGACTGCGGATGGACCACCACCTCGATCCGGTCGAACGGGACGTCGTACAGCAGGTGGGCCTCGATCACCTCCAGGCCCTTGTTCACCAGGGTGGCGGAGTTGATCGTGACGACCGGGCCCATCGCCCAGGTCGGGTGGGCCAGTGCCTCCTCCCGGGTGACGCCGGCCAGCTGCTCCCTGGTCCGGTTCCGGAACGGGCCGCCGCTGGCGGTGACCACCAGCTTGCGGACCTCCGCCCGGGTGCCGCCCGCCAGCGCCTGGAACAGCGCGGCGTGCTCGGAGTCCACCGGCACGATCTGGCCGGGCTTCGCGACCGCCTTGACCAGCGGGCCGCCGACGATGAGCGACTCCTTGTTGGCCAGCACCAGCACCCGGCCGGCCCGCAGCGCGGCCAGCGTCGGGCGCAGGCCGATCGAGCCGGTGATGCCGTTGAGCACCGAGTGGCACGCGAACCCGGCCAGCTCGGTGGCGGCGTCCGGGCCCGCCAGGATCTCCGGCAGCGGCCGGCCGTCGGCCCCGGCGGCCAGCGCCTCGCGCAGCGCCGGTACGGCCGCCGGGTCGGCCACCGCTACGGTGCGCACGCCCAGGCGGAGCGCCTGCTCGGCCAGCAGGGCGACCCGGCCACCGGCGGCCGAGAGCGCGACCACCTTGAAACGGCCGGGGTTGCGCAGCACCACGTCGATGGCCTGGGTGCCGATCGAACCGGTGGAGCCGAGGATCACCAGCTCCCGGGGGCCGGAGGGGTCCTTCACCGTGGGGGTGAAGCGCGACTGCGGGTGGGCGAGCGAGTTCATGCGCCCATTGTGTCCTGCCCGGGTGCACCCGGGTGCGCGGCCCGGACATCCGGTCCCGGCCGACCGCGCCGGACACGTCGACGCCCCGCCACCGAAGGACGGTGACGGGGCGTCAGCGGACTGCTCAGAGGTCGAGACCGGTCAGCACCAGGACCTTCTCGTACGTGAAGTCGCCCATCGCGTACTTGACGCCCTCGCGGCCGACGCCGGAGTCCTTGACGCCGCCGTACGGCATCTGGTCGGCCCGGTACGACGGGGCGTCGCCGATCACCACGCCGCCGACCTCCAGCACCTGGTGGGCCTTGAAGGCGGTCTGCAGGTCGTGCGTGAAGACGCCGGCCTGCAGGCCGAACTTGGAGTCGTTGACCGCGGCGAACGCCTCGTCGGTGGAGTCCACCCGGTGCAGCGAGAGCACCGGGCCGAACACCTCGGCGGTGGCCAGGATGGCGTCGTCCGGCAGCTCGGCGAGCACGGTCGGCGCGTAGGTCGCTCCCTCGCGGGTACCGCCGACCAGCACCTTGGCGCCCTTGGCGACGGCGTCGTCGACCCAGGACTCGACGCGCTTGGCGGCGTTCTCGTCCACCAGCGGGCCGACGTCGGTGGCGTCCGCACCCGGATCGCCGGTCACCTGGGCCTGCACCTTGGCGACCACCTTCTCCACCAGCGCGTCGTAGACCGTCGCGTCGGCGATCACCCGCTGCACCGAGATGCAGGACTGGCCGCCCTGGTAGTTGGCGAACATCGCGATCCGGGTCGCCGCCCAGTCCAGGTCGGCCTCGGAGGACCAGTCGGCCAGCACCACGGCGGCGGCGTTGCCGCCGAGCTCCAGGGTGACGTGCTTGCGCGGCACCGAGTCCATGATCTGGTAGCCGACCTTGTCCGAACCGGTGAACGAGATCACCGGCAGGCGCGGGTCCTGGACCAGCGCGGGCATCTTCTCGTTCGGCACCGGGAGCACGCTCCAGGAACCGGCCGGCAGCTCGGTCTCGGCCAGGATCTCGCCGAGCACCATCGCCGACAGCGGGGTGGCCGGAGCCGGCTTGAGGATGATCGGGGCACCGACCGCGATCGCCGGGGCGACCTTGTGGGCGACCAGGTTCAGCGGGAAGTTGAACGGGGCGATGCCCAGCACCACACCACGCGGGAAGCGGCGGACCACCGCGAAGCGGCCGACGCCGCCCGGGTCGGTGTCCAGGCGCATGGTCTCGCCGTTGGTCCGGCGCGCCTCCTCGGCGGCCCAGCGGAACACCGAGGCGGCCCGGCCGACCTCACCGCGCGCCCACTTGATCGGCTTGCCGTTCTCGGCGGTGATCAGCCGGGCGATCTCCTCCGTACGCTCCGTCAGCCGACGGGCGACGTGGTCGAGCGCGGTGGCCCGGAGGTGCGCGGGGGTCGCGGCGAAGGCCGGGGCGACGGCGGCGGCCGCTGCCACCGCCTCCTCCACCTGGGCGTCGGTCGGCACGCTGACCCTGCCGACCAGGCTGCCGTCGTACGAGTGGTGAACCTCGAACTCGGCGTCACCGGTCGCCCGGCGGCCGGCCAGCCAGAACTCATGGGTGGTGGTCACGGTCGTACCGACCCTTCTGTGGTGGGAGAGCTACCCACCCACGGTAGGTCCGGGCGCCCGCCACGCGGATTGGACACGACGGCGCACTGACCCTGCGGGTTGCTCCAGCGTGTCGGGTGGCGGCACCTTCGGCAGGTGCTCAGCCCGCTACGGAGTCAGGGGCTCGGGGCCCTGCTGATGTGCGGCTCCGCCGCGCGGGCGACACCGACCTTTTGGCAGGTGCTTCGGAAGAGTCAGGGGCCCGGGGCCCTGCTGATGTGCGGCTCCGCCGCGCGGGCGACACCGACCTTTGACAGGTGGTCAGCCCGCTACGGAGTCAGGGCTCGGGGCTCTGCTGTTGTGCGGCTCGCCGCGTGGGCGACGCCGGCCTTTTGGCAGGTGCTTCGGAAGAGTCAGGGGCTCGGGGCTCTGCTGTTGTGCGGCTCGCCGCGTGGGCGACGCCGGCCTTTTGGCAGGTGCTTCGGAAGAGTCAGGGGCTCGGGGAACTGCTGATGTGCGGCTCCGCCGCGCGGGCGACACCGACCTTTGACAGGTGGTCAGCCCGCTACGGAGTCAGGGCTCGGGGCTCTGCTGTTGTGCGG
>NZ_JBIWML010000043.1:0-20743 GCF_044766665.1 Kitasatospora sp. NPDC101801 | reverse complement strand
GGCTCGCCGCGTGGGCGACGCCGGCCTTTTGGCAGGTGCTTCGGAAGAGTCAGGGGCTCGGGGAACTGCGACGCCGGCCTCGTACAGGTGATCGTCGCGTAGGTGGTCAGGCACTTTCGCAGTGACCCGCACGCCAGCTCTCCTCGCCCACGCGGCGGAGCCGCACAACAACAGAGCCCCGAGCGCCTGCCCCAGGGCACGGGGTGTGCTCAGTCCTCGCCGGAGCGGAGCGCGAGCCAGAGCTCCATCCGGGCGTCGGTGTCGTCCAGCGAGCGTCCGAGCAGTTCCTCCACCCGGCGCATCCGGTACCGCAACGTGTGCCGGTGCACGCCGAGATCGGCGGCCGCCGCGTCCCACTGGCCGTGCCGGGAGAGCCAGGCGCGCAGGGAGGCGACCAGGTCGCCGCGGGCCGTCCGGTCGTGGTCGCGGAGCGGCCGGAGCAGGCCCTCGGCGAAGGCGGTGACCGCCTCCTCGCCGAGCAGCGGCAGCAGCGAACCCGCGCCGACCTCCTCGTGGTCGACCGCCCGCTTGCCACCCCGGAGGGCGACCGCCAAGGCTCGTTCGGCCTGCGCGAAGGCGGTGCCCGCGTCCTCCACCGAGGCGGCCGCGGAGATGCCGAGCGCCAGGCCCTCGTGCTCCTCGACCGCGCCCAGGCAGGCCCGGTGCGCCGCGCCGTTGTCGGGGGCGAGCACGATCAGCCGGGGCCCGTTCGGCCCGTCCTCACGGGAGATCAGCAGCCGTTCGGCGACCCGGTTCCCGGCCTGTTCGGCGCGGTCGCCGAGCTCGCCCAGCGCCTCCGGGTCGGCGGTCGGACCGGCCCCGCCGACCAGCACCCGGACGGTGCCCTCGGGCAGCCCGCCGAACAGTCCGGCGGCGACCTGACGGGCCGTCACGATCTCCCCGGCCAGCACCATGCCCAGCAGCGCCGCACCCATCCGCTCCTCGGCCTGCCGCAGCTCGCGCGAGCGCTCCAGGGTGAGGGTCAGCAGCGCGACGGCGGCGTTCAGCACGTACCGCTCGGTGGGGGTGATCCGGTCCTCGGTGCCGACCGCGAGGAAGCCGCGCGGCCGGCGGTCCGCGCCGAGCGACTGGACCACCACGTAGTCCTCGTCGGCGGTGTCGATCCCCGGCGCCCGCCCCTGCAGCGCGGCCGAGGACGGCGCCGGGCGGCGGCGCAGCCGGTCCACCTCGGCGGCCAGCCGGCCCGCGCGGCGGGCGGCCCAGTCGGGGGCGACGGCGGAGAGCGCGCCGGAGCCGTCGTACAGCGCGGCCCAGCCACCGAGCCGGGCGGCCAGCCGGCGCACCACCGCGGTGGTGCCGTCCTTGCCGAGCGCGGCCCGGGTCAGCTCCTCCTGGGCCTCGAAACTGGTGGTGACCGCCTCGTACTGCTCCGCGGCCAGCGCGGCCGAGACGGTCTTGCTGATCGCGATGAACGGGGTCGCCTCGGGCACCCGGATCAGCGGCAGCCCGCGCTGCGCGGCGGCGTCCACCAGGGCCTGCGGGACCTCGGTGTGCGAGAGCCCGACCCCGAGGCCGAGGCCGACCACGCCCGCGTCGGCCAGCCGGTGCACGTACGCCTGGAGTTTGGCGGCGGCCTTGCCCAGCTTGATGCCGGTGGTGAGCAGCAGCTCCCCGCCCTCCAGGAAGGGCGTGGGGTCGTCCAGCTCGCTGGTGTGCACCCAGCGGACGGGCCGTTCCAGCTGGTCCGCACCGGCCAGCACGGTCAGGTGGAGCGAGCTGCTGCGGACGACGGAGGCAAGTGTGGGGGGCATGGCACCTTCGGGTGTTCGACCAGGCTGCGCCGTTGCAACCGGGCGAGGAGGGCTTCTGACCCCATTATGTACGCCCCGGCCAACCCGGCGGACCGAATCATCCGCTCCGTAGTCAGCCGGTGGCCGACCGCCGTCGGGCTCAGCCGCGCAGGTCCACCAGCACCGGCGGAACCTGCTCCCCGGTCACCGTGGTCAGCGAGATCACCGCGTGCCCGGTGGGCAGCGCGTGCGCCAGGTCGGACGGCGACCAGCGGTGCCGCTCGACGTCCCGGACGGTCACGCTCTCGGTCTGCGCGGTGGTGCCGGAGAGCGCCTTGCGGGCCAGCCGCCCGGCCCGGCGGAACGCGCCGCCCGAGGTGTCCGGCGCCCGGGTGACGGCGGTCTCCCGGATCAGGTGGGTGCCCCACGCGTCGGAGAACAGCCGGCCGTCCCAGGGCGCGATGCCGGGGAAGGCCATCCGGCAGCCGACCGCGCCGAACAGCGCGGTGCGCAGGTTCTCCGGCAGGTCCACCAGGGTGCGCAGCAGCAGCACCGCCCCGGCGTTCGCCCCGCGCATCCGCTGCAGCCCGCGCACCGCGTGCGCGTCCAGCGCGGCCGAGGCGTCGTCCACCACCAGGCCGGCGAACAGCGCGCGCTCCTGGCGGGCGGCCGCGGCCTGCACGAACTGGCCGGTGACCAGCCGGGACAGCATCCGGGCCGCCTCCGGGTGGCTGAGCTCGGGCAGCTTGACCCGGACCCGGAGCGGGTGGTCCAGCGCCCGCATCGCGAAGGCGGGCTTGCCGGGGGCGTCGCCGGGGAAGCAGCCGGCGAAGGCCGGGCGGTCCAGCAGCGCCAGCCGGTCGGCGAGCAGCGCCCCCGGGTCGTCGGCCCGGCCGTGCTGCCGCTCGCGGTGCTGGAGGTCGGCCTGGTGCGCCGTCAGCCGGTCGGCGTCGGCCAGCGCCTGACGCAGCGCCGCCCAGCTCTTGGGCTCGCCGCCGAGCAGCTCGCGCAGCTCGCGGACCCCGGGGTAGCGGCCGTGCGCGGCGTGGAACGGGCCGACCGTCTGCTGGAGCGCGGCCCGGGCGCTCTCGACCCGCAGCGAGAGCTCGTCCGGCAGCAGCGCGTCGGCCAGCCGGGCGGCCGCCTCGTCCACCTCGGCGGCGGCGCCGTACAGGTCGAGGCCGTAGGGCGAGTCGGGGTCGCCCGGGGCGATCACCACGTCGTACCAGTCGTCGGGCCCGAGGTCGGACCCGGCGGCGCCGATCACCACCGCGCAGGCGGTGCCCGCCAGGGCCTGCAGGCAGAGCGCCTCGGCCAGCGGCCGGGCCAGCCCGGCGGTCTTGCCGGTGCCGGCCGGGCCGACCGCGAGCAGCGAGGTGCCGAGCAGCGCCGGGTCGAGGGCGAAGCCGGTGCCCCGGTGGGTGGGCGGGTTCTTCAGCACGTCCTGGGCGGTGCCGAGTCTGACCTGACGGGTCAGCAGGTCGTGCCGGTGGCTGCGTCCGGGCAGGTCGCGGGCCTCCGAGGGGTGCGCGCAGGCGGCGGCGCCCCGGGCGGTGACCTGCTCGGTGAAGGCGGCCAGCAGGTCGGGCTCGCCGAGCACGGTCTCCCAGGCCCGCTGGATCCGGACGTAGTCGACGTCGGTCACCGGCTGCCGGTCCAGCACCTGGGCGGCCAGCGGCGCGCCGCCCTGGCGCAGCCGCTCCCAGGGGTCGGCCGGACCGGTCGGCGCCGCGGCGCCCTCGGGCGGCTCCTCCTGGGTGACGGTGCGGGCCAGCAGCGGGCCGATCCAGCGGCGCCAGACCTCGGGCCAGCGGCCCATCCGGCCGAACAGCTTGATCACGCCGCCCGCCACCGCGATGTTCACCGCCAGCAGCACCAGCACCGCGGTGGTCGAGTTGAGCCCATCCAGCAGGCCGACCAGACCGGCCACCCAGAAGATCGACTGCACGCCGTACAGGTAGGCGAGCCAGGCCACCGCCAGGTTGAGCCCGGCCCGCAGCAGCAGCGGCGCGGCCGGGACGGCGGCGGCCTCGCGGTCCAGCACGGCGTCCTGACGGTGGTTCAGCCGGTAGACGCCCGGTTCGAGTTCGGGGCGCGGCTCCCCGGCCCAGGCGGTGAGGTCGAACGGGACCGGCCGCTGCGGCGGTACGCCCGGTGCCTTCCCGAGTTCGACCGCACGCTGCCCGTACGTACCGTCCAGTCCCATCGCGGCCCGCTCCCCGCTCCCTGTGCCCACCCGGCCAATGACTACCCGGGACGCCGCCGGGCGACCCGTCCGCGCTCAATGTAGTGGAGCGGAGGCGGCCGGTAGCCGATCCAGGACTCTGGCCGCGCAGGACAAGTCGGACGGTGGACTGCTACCGAGTGGCGCATGCCCGGGCGAGTTTCCCGGCCGTAGCCTGCGAGGACCGCGCCTTGAGATTTGGAGAACACACCATGAGCGCTGCAACGCCGCTCCCGCAGGAGCGCCGCCTGGTCACCGCGATCCCCGGCCCGAAGTCGCAGGAGCTGCAGGCCCGCAAGCTCGGCGCGGTGGCCGCCGGTGTCGGCACCACCCTGCCGGTGTACGTCGCGCGGGCCGGTGGCGGCGTGCTGGAGGACGTGGACGGCAACTCGCTGATCGACTTCGGTTCCGGCATCGCCGTGACCAACGTCGGCAACAGCGCCGCCGCCGTGGTCGCCAAGGCCACCGCGCAGCTGGAGGCGTTCACCCACACCTGCTTCATGGTGACCCCGTACGAGGGGTACGTCGCGGTGGCCGAGCAGCTCAACGAGCTGACTCCGGGCGACCACGAGAAGCGCACCGCGCTCTTCAACTCGGGCGCCGAGGCGGTGGAGAACGCGGTGAAGATCGCCCGCGTGTACACCAAGCGCACCGCCGTCGTGGTCTTCGACCACGGCTACCACGGCCGCACCAACCTCACCATGGGCCTGACGGCGAAGAACATGCCGTACAAGCAGGGCTTCGGCCCGTTCGCGCCGGAGATCTACCGCGTCCCGGTCGCCTACCCCTACCGCTGGCTGACCGGTGCCGAGAACTGCGCCGCCGAGGCCGCCGCGCAGGCGATCGACATCATCAACAAGCAGATCGGCGCCGACAACGTCGCGGCGATCATCATCGAGCCGATCCAGGGCGAGGGTGGCTTCATCGAGCCGGCCAAGGGCTTCCTCCCGGCGATCGTCGAGTACGCCAAGGCGAACGGCATCGTCTTCGTCGCGGACGAGATCCAGACCGGCTTCTGCCGCACCGGCCAGTGGTTCGCCTGTGACGACGAGGGCATCGTCCCGGACCTGATCACCACCGCCAAGGGCATCGCCGGCGGTCTGCCGCTGGCCGCCGTCACCGGCCGCGCCGAGATCATGGACGCCGCGCACGGCGGTGGCCTGGGCGGCACCTACGGTGGCAACCCGGTGGCCTGCGCCGCCGCGCTGGGCGCCATCGAGACCATGAAGTCCGAGGACCTGAACGGCAGGGCCAAGCGGATCGAGGAGGTCATGAAGGCCCGCCTGACCGCCATGGCCGAGAAGTTCGCCGGTGACGATCGTTTCAGCATCGGGGAGATCCGCGGCCGCGGCGCCATGATCGCGGTCGAGCTGGTCAAGCCGGGTTCCAAGGAGCCCAACCCGGAGTTCACCGCGGCCGTCGCCAAGGCGTGCCACGCCGAGGGCCTGGTGGTGCTGACCGCCGGCACCTACGGCAACGTGCTGCGCTTCCTGCCCCCGCTGGTGATGCCGGAGCACCTGCTCACCGAGGGTCTGGACATCATCGAGGGCGCCTTCGCCGCCGTCTGATCCGGACGCAAACGGAAGGGCCCGGTCCAGCTGGACCGGGCCCTTCCGTTTGCGTCCGCCGGATGCCGACGCTGGTTGCACGCGCACTGGTGAAGATGCTGTGCGAAACCCGCCGGGCCGGTCTGTCCGGCCCGGGTCTGACGTACTGTCATGACAGATGGACAGCGAGCCACACTTCTTACCGACAGCCTCCGCGGCTCCTGCCGGAGCGGCGGCAGCCGAGAACCGATCGACCGACCGTCCGGCCCACACCCCCCGGGGCGCACGGAACGGCGATCTCCCCAGCCGCCCTGGAGCTCTCCCCCCTGCTCCGGGGCGGCTCTCGCGCGCCTGGATCCCGTTGGTGCTGCTGGCCGTGCTGGCCCTGATCTCCTGGCAGGTCGCCGTCGACGGCCCGTTGCTGGAGCTCGACGAACTCGCCCGGAACACCGTCCACACCGTCCGCCGGGCACTGCACAGCACCCTGCTCAACCATCTCGGCGCCGGGCTCTCCGACCTCGGCGGCCCGGTCCCGGCGATGCCGATGCTGCTGCTGACGGCGGCGGTCGCGGCCCGGCGGGAACTCCGGGCCGGGCGGGCGCGCTGGTGGTACCCGGTCCCGGTCGCGGTGCTGGCCGCGGTGCTGGTGCCGCTGCTGGTCGTGCCGAGCAAGACCTGGTTCGCCCGGCCCGGCCCGTTCGGCGTCCCGCTCTCGTCCGAGCAGCTCGGCTGGTACCCGTCCGGGCACACCGCCACCTCGGCGATCGCGTACGGGACGGCCGTCCTGCTGCTCGGACCGACGCTCCGTCAGCCACTGCGCGACCGGCTGTACGGGCTGACCGCGCTGCTCTGCCTCGGCGTCGGGGCCGGGCTGGTGTGGAGCGACTACCACTGGCTGCTGGACGTGCTGGCCAGCTGGTGCCTGGCCGGGGTGGTGCTGTGGGGCCTGCTGCGCCTGCGGCCCCGGCTGCGTGGCGGGCTCACTCCGCGGTAGCGGGGTCCTCCTCGTTGCGGTGCACCAGGCCGGCTTCGCCGCTGTCGCGGTGCCACTCGACCACCAGCTCGTCGCGGGCGCCGAAGCGGACCAGGTGACGGCCGACCACGTCCTCCAGCTGGGGCAGGTGCGCCTCCTCGCCCTCGACCACCAGCAGCAGCGCGCCGGGCTCGGCGGTCAGGGTGGCGGTGCCGGCGCCGAAGACCAGCTCACCGCGGCCGGTCTCCTCGGACCAGTCGGTCTGCACCTTGCGGCTCATGTGGGCGGCCAGCTGCTTGCCGTAGCGGGCCGGACGGTCGGTGGCGACGCGCGCCTGGGAACGGGACATCTCTTGCCTCTGTCTGCTCGACTTCGTTAATTTAGGTGAGCCTAATCGCATAGTGAGCCTGGCTCAAGGTGTTATCGGAGCGACATCTCGATCCGCCCCGATACCCTTGGGTCACCTACTGCCCGGGAGCCCGCCGATGTCCACGCCGTCCGAGCCCGCCGCACCCTCGACGGCGTCCGCCGACACCGCTGCGGAGCTCGCCGACGCACTGACCCGGGCGATGAAGCGGATCCGCCGGCAGACCATGGCGCGGCTGGAACCGTACGGCATCACTCCCGGCCAGGCCCGCGCCCTGCGCACCCTGGCGCACGCCCCCGGCTGCGAGGGCCGGGAGACCATGCGGCTGAGCGAACTGGCCGAGCGCCTGCACATCGCCCCCCGCTCCGCGACCACCGTGGTGGACGCGCTGGAGGAGGCCGGACTGGTCGAGCGGGTGCCCGACCCGGCGGACCGACGGGCCGTCAGGGTGGTGCTGACGGTGGCCGGCCACGGCGCGCTGGAGCGGCTCGGCCAGGTCCGCCAGGAGGTCGCGCAGGAGTACTTCGGACCGGTCAGCCAGCCGGACCAGGCCGCACTGCTGCAAGCGCTGCGGACCGCCGAGCTCGCCTTCGAGCGGAGCCGGGAAGCCGCTCCGGGCCCAGCGCGGTGATCCCGATGCCGACCACCACCAGCACCGTCGCAGCGACCGCCGGCGGGCCGAACCGCTCGCCGAGCAGCAGCCAGGACGAGGACATCCCGAACACCGGCACCAGCAGCGAGTAGGGCGCCACCGCCGAGGCGTCGTACCGGCCGAGCAGGTGGGTCCAGGCCATGAAGCCGAACAGGGTGGACCCCAGGCCGACGTAGAGCACCGCGGCGATCCCACCCGGGGTGAGCCCGGTCAGCGCCCGGCCGATCTCGGCCGGCCCCTCGAACAGCAGCGACAGGGCGAGCAGCGGCAGCACCGGGACGGCGCTCATCCAGACCATCCAGCGCAGCGCGTCCGGTGGTGCGGCCCGGCGGGTCAGCACGTTGGACAGCCCCCAGAACGCCGCCGCCACGATCACGATCACGAACGCGCCGACCGGACCGTTCAGCCCCCGGTCGACGGCGGCCAGCGCGATCCCGCCGAACGCGATCGCCAACCCCGCGATCCGCTGGGCGGGCGGGCGCTCACGCAGCAGCGCGGCCGCGAACACCGCAGTGAACACCGCCTGGCTCTGCAGCACCAGCGAGGACAGCCCGGCCGGCATCCCGGCGTGCATCCCGAAGAACAGCAGCCCGAACTTCGCCACCCCGAGGGTCAGCCCGACCGCGACCACCCAGCGCCAGGCCACCTTCGGCGGGCCGACGAAGAAGATCGCGGGCAGCGCCACCACGGCGAACCGCAGGGCGCCGAACAGGAACGGCGGGAAGTGCTCCAGGCCGATGTGGATCACGACGAAGTTGACACCCCAGACGGCGGCGACCAGTACGGCGAGGGCGATGTGACGGGGGCTCATCTGCATGGGTCGAGCATCGCCCGGGGAGACTGTGTAGCACCAGCAAATAGTTCTTCACCCCATGCTTTAGCATCACTGCATGATGGATCTGGGCAGGCTCCGCGCGCTGCACGCGGTCGCGGTACACGGTTCGGTGGGCGGGGCGGCGGCCGCGCTCGGCTTCACCCCCTCGGCGGTCTCCCAGCAGATCGCCAAACTGGAGCGCGAGACCCGCACCGTCCTGTTGGAGCGTCAGGGCCGGGGCGTGGCACTGACCGACGCCGCCCGGGCGCTGGCCGAGACCGCGCAACAGGTGCTGGCGCTGGTCGAGCAGGCCGAGGTGACCTTGGAGGAGCAGCGCGGCGAAGCGGTCGGCCGGCTCGTGGTCGCCGCCTTCGCCACCGGCGCGCGCGGCATCCTGCCCGGGGCGCTCGCCGAGCTGCGCGAGCGCTGCCCGGAGCTGGACGTCCGGCTGCTGGAGGTCGACCCTTACCTGGCGGCCGACCTGGTGGCCCGGGGCGAGGTCGACCTGGCCCTGGTGCAGGACTGGCCGACCGTACCGCTGCCGGTCCAGGACGGCCTGTCCCGGCTCGACCTCGGGGTCGACCCGGTGGACCTGCTGCTGCCGGCCGGACACCCGATGGCCGGCCTCGCCGTGGTGCCGGTCGGGCGGCTGCTCGGGCAGCGCTGGATCAGCGTGCCGCCCGGCAACATCTGCCACGACTGGCTGGTGCGCACCCTGCGGGAGGTCGGCGAGGAGCCGGACGTGCGCTACCAGGTGGGCGAGTTCGAGACCCAGATCGCGCTGATCGGCGCGGGGCTGGGCATCGGCCTGGTGCCCCGGCTGGGACGGGCGGCGCTGCCGCCCGGCGTGGTCGCCCGGCCGGTGGTGCCCGAGCCGACGCGTCGGGTGTTCGTGCTCTGGCGGACCAGGAGCAGCCGGCGGCCCGCCATCACGGCGACGCTGGCCGCGCTCCGGCGGCAGTGGGGGTGACCGGGGGGCCAGGCGGCGGGAGTGCTCGGTCCGTTGCTCAGTCCGCGAAGCCGATCACGACCCACATGAAGCCCACCCCGAGCAGCGTGCAGAGCAGCGTCGAACGGGAGGGGTGCGGGCTGTGCGCCTCCGGGAGGATGTCGGAGGTGGCCAGGTAGAGCAGAAATCCCGCGAAGAAGCCGAGGTACAGCCCGAGCAGGTGCTCCGGGATGGTGAACAGCAGCGTGATCGCCGCCCCGGTCACCGGCGCCAGCGCGTCCGCGCCGAGCAGGGTGAGTGCGCGACGGCGGTTGTTCCCGTACATCCGGGTGATGGTGTAGGTGTTGAAGCCGTCCGCGAAGTCGTGGGCTACCACCGCGATGGCCACCACCGTGCCGACCGTGCTGCCCGCCTGGAAGGCCGCGCCGATCGCGAAGCCGTCCATCAGACTGTGCCCCACCAGCGCGCCGGCCGCGGTCAGTCCGACACCCTGCTTGCCGCCCGCCGCGTGGCTGTGCGCATGGGCGTGCGAGTGGGCGGCGTACTCGCCCTCGTGGCTGCGGTGGATGGCCACCGACCGTTCGACGATGTGGATCGCCAGGAAGCCGGCCGCGAACATCAGCAGCGCCTGCGGCACCCCGTGCAGTTCGTCCGGTGCGGCGTTGATCGCCTCGGGCAGCAGGTCGAAGGCGACCACCCCGAGCATCAGACCGGCCGCGAACCCGAGCACCAGGTGCCTGCGGTCGCCGGTGCGCTGGGCGACGAAGCCGCCGAGCAACGTCATCAGAAAGGCACCGGCGGAGACGAGCACCGCGGTCATCGAAGGGCCTCCCGCACTCGCTCGGGGCCGGCGTCAGGAGCCGGTGTCAGGGGCCGGTGTCGACCGCCTGGGGCCGGACGGCTGCGCGGTCCGCTGCCCACGGGCGCAGACGCCCGGCCCGGGCCGTGGATCGCGCCACGGCCCTAGCGGCCAGCCTGCTGGGCGACCGGCCGCGCTGCCTGCCGGGCGGGGCCGTCAGGGTGACGGCGGGTCAGGGCCACCACGGGGCCGGCGGTCGGCCCGGTGGGCGCGCCGTCCGGGCGGTCAGCTGGCAGGCTGGGGCGATGGGCCACGGATTCCTGAGCAGTTGGCGCGGCACCCGCCCCGAGCGGACGCCGGAACCCGCCCTGGCGGAACTGCTCGCCGAATGCGGACTGCTGCGCGAGCTGGCCGAGTCCACCGGGGTACGGCTGGACGACACCGAACGCTCGCTGACCGCGCTGGACCAGCTGCTCCCCCGCTGGCGGGACGACCCGCAGGTCTCCGACTGGCTCGGCAACGACGCCGGGCTCTACCTGGGCACCGTGCTGCGGGGGACCGTCCCCGGCACCGAGTGGCGGCTGGACCGGCACGGCCGGCCACGGATCGTGCTGCCCGGCGGCCGCGAACTCGACGTCACCGCACTCGGCCACTCCTGGGCCGACCAGGGCTCGCCCCAGCTCGCCACCGCGTACCTCACCGCGACCGACGGCTGACGCGCCCGGCCCGGCCGGATCCCGCCGGTCAGCCGCCCGCACCGAGCCGGAGCCCGAGGTGGGTGGCCGTCAGCTCGCGGACGCCGTCGCCGTCCACCAGGTGGATCTGCTCCAGTTCACCGGCCAGGTCGAGCGCCCGCTCGGAGAACCGACCCGTGGTCAGCCGCAGCCCCCGGTCGGCGCCCTCCTCCCGGACCGCCTCGGCGAGCGTCCGCAGCTCGACCTCCTCCACCTGACCTCCCGGCAGGCCGGCCCCGCCCGACTCCTCGGGGCGCGAGGCCCACACCACCCAGCGCCCGGGCAGTGCGCTGCCCGGCTCCCCCACCCCGGTGGCGACCAGCCCGGACGGGCCGCGCAGCCGGACGCTCCACTCGGTCAGCCCGCCCCTGGTCAGCAACTCACGGACCAGGTGGGCGAACTCGTTCGCCGACAGGTCGGCGGCGGACGGCACCGTACGGCTCGCCTCCGCGCTCGGCTCGACCGGAACCAGGCCGTACGGGTCGGGCGTGACCACGGCGGCCAGCTCGCGCAGCCGCAGCAGCGCTTCGTCCTGCTCCGCGTCGGCGTAGACGCCCGTGCCCCGCTCGGGGCTCTCCGCGCCGGGGACGTCCTCGGTCTCGGGCGGCAGCAGCCGGGTGCGGGCCAGCGCGTCGCGGTCCGCGTCCACGCTGAGCAGGCAGACCGGGGCGGCAGCGGCGTCGGAGCCGCGCAGCCAGCCGTTGAGCACCACACCGGTCAGTATCTCGTCGGTGTCCACCGCGTCCGCCGCCTGGAGCGCGCGCAGGGCGAGCCGGGCCGCCAGCCGCAGGTAGTCGGCGGCCCGGTCGGCGGTCGGGCGTGGCACCGGCTCCACCGTGCCGTCGGCACCCAGCCGGTAGCCGGCCAGCGAGGGCACCAGCTCCAGGGCCGGCAGGTCGAGGTCGAGCACGGCGGTCCGGGTCAGCGGGCGGAACACCGCACGGCAGGGGGCGGGCAGATCCTGGGTCGCGCCCTCCGCCGCCGCCAGCGCGCGCTCCAGCAGCGACTCGACCGCCGCCGGCTCGGCCAGCCGGTACGCGCGGCGGCACTCCTCCAGGCTGTCGTTGTACTCCCGGACCGCCCGGGCCCTGGCCTGCTCCGCCTCCTCGTGCGCCCGCCGGGCCGCCGTCACCCCGCTGTCCGCTGCAGCGGCCGCCCGCCGGGTGCGCCACTCGCGCAGGGCGCGCTGGTGGGCCAGCCGGGCTTCGGCCAGCCCGCGCTGGTACCCGGAGTCGAGCAGCAGCCGGCCCGCGACCTCCGGCTCGGGCGGGGCGTAGTCCGCCCAGCGCGGCTCGGGACCGTCCTCGGCCGCCCCGTTGCCCGCCCCGGCACCCGCCGGCGCGGCCGCCACCGGGTAGGGGCGGGGCTCGTAACTCAGCAGCTGACTCTCGAAGTCCATCGCGGAGACCGGCAGCGCGGCGCGGCGCAGCAGGTCGGCGAGCCGCTCGTGCTCGGCCAGCACGGCCAGCGTCCGCTGGTGGGTCAGGGCGGCGGCCCTGCCGTGTGCGGCGACCTCGTCGTCGGTGACCGTGGCGGTGGCGGTGGCCGTACCGCCGCCCCGGGGCACGGGCACCTCCTCGCCGCCGAGGTCACGGAAGAGCGAGGCCAGGAAGCCGGCTTGGAGGGTGGTCGCGGTGCCGTCCGACTGCCCCTCTGGTGCGTTCTGCATCGGCGGTCGTTCCCCCATGCTCGTCCGGTGTGGCGCTCGGCTGCTGCTGAGCATTCTCCACCGTCCGGCCGCCGCCGGTGGCCAAGACCCGTGACCCCGCCGTCAGTTGGTCCTGGTGTTGGTGAGGTGCAGGCCGATGTACCCGACGTAGATCCGGCCGCTCCCGGAGCAGTCGTCGAGGTAGTGCAGCCGGGGTGCCGTCCGCCCGCCGCCGATCCGCAGGTGCGCACCCATGAACGCGCGCCGGGAGGCGTCCACGCACTCCGGCACCGGGAGCATCCGCTCGCGCTTCCACTTGGTGTGGCTCTCCACCGTCCTGGACTCGCCGCGCACCGCCTTGCGCGGCGGGAACCGGTGGCAGCCGGGCGGGGTGTGCTCGCACCACTGCTTGAAGTCGCCGCCCGCCTCCCCGCGCACGGCGGCCGAGGCGTACTCCTGAAGCGCCGTCAGGCCCTCCCAGGTCAGCCGGGCCCAGCCGGTGCCGGCGTACTGGCCGTCCAGGGCCAGCGCCTCCTTCTGGTCGCCGGTGAACTCCAGCAGCGGGAACTCGGCGAACCGGCCGACCAGTTCGCCGAAGCTGCCCGGGCTCCCGTCGCACGGACGGACCGTACAGAGCCGGCCGGGCAGGCTCAGCCCGGCCGGATGTCGCAGGCCGGACCGGTCGTCGTTGGCCGCGCTCAGGAAGCGCTCCCGACGCCGGGAACGGTGCAGCGAGTGCCGGACCCGCTGCAGCTCGTCGGCCCTGGCCTGCCGCTCGGCGGCGTCCACCTCCCGGTCCGTCCGGAGCTCGGCCGACGGGCTGCCCGCACCGCGTGGCTCGGCCGGCTCGACCGGTGCGCGGAAGACCGGCACGGCGGCCAGCAGGGCGGGCAACGGCAGGTCGGTGGCCAGCCTGCGCGGCTCCCTGGCCAGCAGCGCGGCGGCCCGCCGGACGTCCTCCTCGATCCGGTGCCGGGGCAGCACCGGGTGCCGCGCGCCGTCGGCCCGGCAGGCCGGATCGACCTCCGGCAGGTAGGTGCGCACCGCGCCGCCGTAGACCTTGTGGTACTCAAGTGCGACGTTGAACAGGGGCAGCGCCTCGTGGTCCAACAGGTGCAGCGCGGCCAGACCGGTCAGCTGCCGGGTGAGCGGCAGCAAGGTCTCGGTCAGCCAGGCGTCGGGCGCGGTGGACGGCGGGAGGCTGGCCACCAGCACCGGCAACCGGCGCTCCGGATCGCAGAGTTCGTCAATCAGCGCCTCCACCTGGGCCGGGCGGACCAGCCTGGGGGCCACCCCGATCTGCGCCGGGCCGTCGGTCGCGTCCAGCAGCGGCAGCAGCGCGCGGACCAGCTCCGGCACCGGGACCCGGCCGCCCGTCCTGAGCGCCGAACCGGCGGCCAGGTACTCGGCCTCCAGCCGGACCTCGGTGGGCCCGTCCAAAGTGGCGGAGGCGAACGTCAGCGTGAGTTGGTCGGTGCCGTGCGGTGCCGGGGTCCGCAGCCGGCGGCGGAACCAGCCCGCGCCGCTCGCGGGGGCGGCCGGGCCGCCGGGGAGGTCACCGAAGTCGCGGTCCAGCAGGACCCGTTCGCCCAGGCGCAGGCGCTCGACCGGGAGGGTCAGGGTGTCGGGCGGGGGCTCGTCGTGGCCCTCCCGCTTGAGCCAGGCGGCCAGCAGTTGATCCGCCAGGGCGGCCACCTCGGCCCGGGGCCGTGGCGTACCGACCGTCATCCGGTAGGGCGTCGGCCGACCGGATCCGTCCGCCGACCCGGCTGGTCGGCCGGCGGCGGGCACGGGGTGCCCGGGTGGGGTTCGATCCGGTACGGCGCGCTGCGACATGCTGTGCTGCGGAGTCATGCGAGGTACCTCCCGTGGTGCGGCGGTTGGGGTCTGACGTCCTCCATCTACGGGGTGGTCGGTCGGCTCCGCGCCGCCCGTTACCGGTGCGGGTCCTTGCTCCAGGAAACGCGGATGCCCGGAGCGGAAGTTCCAACACCGGGCATGGTTAATTCGTTCGAGTGTCACTAGGTTTTCGCGCGGGCCTGCTGCGCGGCCGTCCGGACCGGGACCGGAGCGACCGTCAGACCTCTCCCACCGGCACCTCGACGTAGTCCCGACCGGTGGCCTCCGCGACGGCCGAACCGCCGGTGGCCTCGGCCAGCCAGGTGTGAAACGCCGTCACTTCCGGCTCCGGGACGCCGACTTCGATCAGTACCCCGGTGGCCCGGTAGGACAGCTCCCGCACCACGTACCCGGCGGCCCGCAGGTCGTTGTCCAGCCGCCCCGCCCTGGTGTGGTCGACCGCGACGGTGAGCAGCGCGACCGGGCGCCGCTCCAGCAGGCCGACCGCGTCGACGGCCTCGGAGACCGCGCTGCCGTACGCCCGCACCAGGCCGCCCGCGCCGAGCTTGATCCCACCAAAGTACCGGGTCACCACCGCGACGGTGTCGGTCAGTCCGCGTCGCCGCAGCACCTCCAGCATCGGCACACCGGCCGTGCCGCCCGGCTCGCCGTCGTCGCTGGAGCGTTCGCGCGGCTGTTCGCCGCCGACCACGAAGGCGGTGCAGTTGTGCCTGGCGTCCCAGTACTGCTTGCGGATGCCCGCGATGAACGCCTGCGCCTCCGCCTCGTCGGCGACCCGGGCCAGGTGGCAGAGGAAGCGGGACTTCTTGATCTCCAGCTCGTGCAGGCCGCAACCCCGAACGGTCAGGTAGGGCTTGGGGGTCGGCTCCGGCATGGGGCGGGGGTTCTCCAGACACGCGAAAAGCTGGCGGGGACGGGTGGGTCCCTGCCAGCTTAACGAGCGCTCCGGCGCCGTCCGGCCCGGTGCGGAGCCGTCCGGTGCAGCGCCGTCCGGTGCGGTCCGGCGCAGTACGTTCCGGCGCGGTGCGGTGCCGGTGGTCAGCGACCGGCCAGCGCGTCCAGCTGCTTGCGGTCCAGGCCGGTCAGCTCGGTGACCTCGGCGGGGTCGACGGCGCCGCAGTCCAGACCGCGCAGCAGGTAGCCGCTGAGCGCGCGGGCGGTGGCGGGCTCGTCCATCACGTCGCCGCCGGCCTTGGCCACGTACGCGGCCAGCCGGGCAGAGGCGGCGGCCAGGCCCTCGCGGTAGAAGGAGTAGACCGCGACGTAACGGGTCGGCAGGTGCGCCGGATGCATGTCCCAGCCCTGGTAGTAGGCGCGGGCCAGCGAACGGCGGACCAGGTCGTGGTGCAGCTTCCAGGCCGCGTGCACCTGCGCGGTCGGGCCGGTCGGGACGACGTTGGTCGAACCGTCCGACAGCCGCACCCCGGTACCGGCCGCCGCCACCTGCATGACCGCCTTCGCGTGGTCGGCGACCGGGTGGTCCATGCTCTGGTACGCGGCGCCGACGCCGCAGGAGGCGCTGTAGTCGAAGGTGCCGTAGTGCAGACCGGTGGCCCGGCCCTCGGCGGCCTCGATCATCCGGGCCACGGTGGCCCGGCCGTCCGCGCCGAGGATCGCCTGGGTGGTCTCGATCTGGATCTCGAAACCGATCCGCCCGGCCGGCAGCCCGGCCCGCTGCTCGAAGTCCGCCAGCAGCCGGACCAGCGCGGTGACCTGCTCGGCGTACGTCACCTTGGGCAGCGTCAGCACCAGACCGGCCGGCAGCCCGCCCTCGGCCAGCAGGGTGGCGAGGAACAGCTCGAGAGTGCGGATGCCGCGGTCGCGGACCGCCGCCTCCATGCACTTGATCCGGATGCCGATGTACGGCGGGGCGGTGCCGTCCGCCACGGCGGCGGCGGCGACCAGCTGCGCCGCACGGACCGCGGCTGCGTCCTCCTCCGCGTCGGGGCGGGGGCCGTAGCCGTCCTCGAAGTCGATCCGCAGGTCCTCGACCGGCTCGCGCTCCAGCTTGGCGCGGACCCGGGCGTGCACGTCGGCCAGCAGTTCGTCGTCAGCCACGCCGAGCGCGAGCGCCAGCTGGGCCGGGGTGGCCGCGTGCGCGTCGAAGGCGGCCAGTGCCTGGGCGCCCCAGCTGCGCACGGTGTCGGCCGCGAAGGCGTCCGCCGGTACGTAGACGGTGTGCACCGGCTGGCGGCTGCCGTCGTCACCCGGGTAACGCCGGGTCAGCTCGGCGTCGACCGGGGCGAGCAGCGCCTCCACGGCGGCCCGGGCGGCCTCGGAGAACGAGGCGCCGCCCTCGGACTTGCTACCGTCCAGCTTGGCCTGCGACATGCCGAATCCTCCACGCCTTCAACAGATTGTTGATGCGAAGGTAACGGCGTCGCACTCGGGCCGTCAATGGCCGATCCTCCGGCGAACCTCAGTCCCGGCCCGCCGCGATGTAACGTTCCTCCAGCTGGGACCAGAGCCGCTCGACGTCCTTCGGGCTCACCGAACCGTCCGGACGGCTGCCCCCCACCCCGTACTCCCGGCTCAGGAACTCCGCGAGCCGCTGCGGATCCGGCTGGGCCTCGAACCGGTCGATGTACGCGGTCAGCGCCTCGTAGCAGAGCTCGGGGTCGAGCGGCTCGGGCAGCGGCACCGGCGCCGGGCGGCGGTCCTGTTCCACCGGACCACCCGACTCGCGCTCCGCCACGTCGTCGAAGGTCAGCGGCTCGGCGACCGGCAGCTGCTCGGCCTGCGGGGCCAACTGCTCCAGCCGGACCGGCCGCGCCAACGGCCGGCCCGCCGAGGGGTGCCCGGGCTCCGCTTGCTGGGCCGACTGCTGCTCCGGCGCCCGGAACTGACGGGGCGCCGGCTGCTCGACCGGCTCGTCCAGCGGACGGGTCGGCCGGGGCGCCTTGAACCACGGCGACGGCTGTCCGGGGACGCGCGCCGTGTGCACCGGCTCGGTCGGCTGCGCGTGCGAGCGCACCGCGCGAGCCGTCCAGACGTTCAGGTCGGACTGGGTCGGCGCCGGAGGCTGCTCCGGCGCCCCGTGCTCCTGCGCGTCCCGCAGCCGGACGGCCGCCAGCTTGGCCAGCGTCGGACCGGCCAACGCTGCCGTCGCCTGCACCGGCACCTGTTCCTGGACCGGGGCCTGCTCCATCGGCTCGGTCGCCACCGCACGCGACTGGGCCGGCCGCGGGGCCCGGTCATCCACCGGCGTCGGCGCCGGCACTGCGGCGGGTTCGGCGGCGAGAAGTGCGGGCTCCAGCCGCGCCACCAGGGCACCCTCCAGCGGGCCGTCGATCCGGTCCAGGATGGATGGGTCGAGCGGCACACCGTACTTGGCGAGCTTCAACGGCAGCAGGGCCTGGAACGGCGCGGACCGCCGCCAGCCGCGCCCGTACCGGAACCTCAGCTGCGCACGGTAGACCAGCCGGTTCTGCTCCAGCCGGACGGTCTCGTCGTAGGACCGCAGCTCCCAGAGCTTCATCCGCCGCCAGAGCCGGAAGGTCGGCACCGGCGACAGCAGCCAGCGCATCAACCGGACCGACTCCATGTGCCGGTCGGCGGTGATCGCCGCGATCCGGCCGACCGCGTGCCGGGACGCCTCCACCACCACCACGAACAGCACCGGGATGACGGCGTGCATCGCCATGCCGAGCGCATCGCCCCAGGACGCCGCCGCGTTGAACGCGATGGTGGCGGCCGTCAGCAGCCAGGCGGTCTGCCGCAGCAGCGGGAACGGTATCCGCAGCCAGGTCAGCACCAGGTCGAGCGCGAGCAGCACCACGATTCCCGCGTCCACGCCGATCGGGAAGGCGTACGAGAAGGACCCGAAGCCCTTCTCCAGCGCCAGCTCACGCACCGCGTTGTAGGACCCGGCGAAACCGATGCCCGAGATCAGGCAGGCGCCGGCGGCCACCACACCGAGCAGGATCCGGTGGGCGCGGGTGAGAGTGGGACGTGCCATCAGTTGATCAACCCCTGGGGCTGGGAGTCGGCGGCTGCCGTACGCGACCGTTGCTGCCGGATCGACCCTTGCCGAGGAGCGGAACCACCGCACCAACGACCGTCACGGCCCACCGGATACTACTCGCACGGGCGTTCAACCACCGAAAGCCCCCCGGGCTACGAAACATCCGTCGGGGTGCCGTTGAGGTGTGCCAGCACCGCCTGCACCCGGCGATTGGCGTCCTCGGCCGGGGCAAGCTCCAACTTCGTGAAGATATTGGCAATGTGTTTGGCCACCGCACCGTCGCTGACGACCAGTCGGCTCGCGATCGCCGAATTCGAGCACCCCTCCGCCATCAGCTCCAGCACCGCCCGCTCCCGGGGGGACAGGCACTGCAACGGCTGCGAGAGCGACCGGCTGGCGAGCAGCTTGGCGATCACGTCCGGATCCATCGCCGTACCGCCGGCCGCCACCCGGCGAACCGCGTCGATGAACTGGTCCGCGTTGAACACCCGGTCCTTGAGCAGGTAACCCACCCCGCCGGTACCGTCCGCGAGCAACTCCCGGGCGTACAGCTGCTGCACGTGCTGCGACAGGACCAGCACCGGCAGGCCCGGAATCTCCCGGCGGGCAGCCAACGCCGCCTGGAGCCCCTCGTCCGTCAGCGTCGGCGGCAGCCGGACGTCGACCACCGCGACGTCCGGCCGGTGCTCCAGCAACGCGGACAGCAGCTCGGGCCCGGTCTCCACCGCTGCGGCGATGGTGAACCCGTGTGCCTCGAGAAGGCGGATCAGCCCTTCTCGAAGGAGGTAGAGGTCCTCGGCGAGGACAACGCGCACGGCAACTCCATGGTGATGGTGGTCGGACCGCCCTGCGGACCGCTGAGCGAGAGGACACCGTCGAAGGTACCCAACCTCCGCTCGATCCCGCGCAGCCCGCTCCCCCGCTCGGGCGCGACACCTCCCCTTCCGTCGTCCGTCACGGTGACCCGGAGCCGGTCGGCGCGGTACAGGATGTCCACCCAGACGTGCTGGGCACCCGAGTGCTTCGCCGCATTGGCCATCAACTCGCAGATGGAGAAGTACACCGCCGCCTCCACCGGCGCCTCCAGGCGCGCGGGCAGGCTCACCGTCACCTCGGTCTCCTGCGCGCTGTCCATCGCCAGCGCCCGGACGGCGTCGCCCAGACCGCGCTCCGCCAGCACCGGCGGGTGGATGCCCCGCACCAGGTCACGCAGCTCCTGCAGCGCCTTCGCCGAGGACTGCCGGGCATCGGCGAGCAGTTGACGTGCCGCCCCCGGGTCGCTGTCGAGCAGGTGCTCGATCGTGCCGAGGGTCATCCCGATCGCCACCAACCGGGCCTGCGCCCCGTCGTGCAGATCCCGCTCGATCCGCCGCAGCTCGGCCGCCTGGTCGCCGACCGCCTCCGCCCGGGTCACCGTCAGCTCGGCCACCCGACGGGTGAGTTGGATGTTCGACGCCCGGCCCTGGGGGTCGAGCACCCGACGCGCCAGATCGGCGTGCACGTTGAGTGCGTACGGCAGGAGCGCCAGCGCCGCCAGCACGATCGCCCCGCTGAGCAGGAACGAGATCAACAGCGAAGCACCGCCCGCGCCGGGATCGATGCTCCCGTACGTCCGCCGGTCGACCGGGGCGCTGAGCCCGAAGATCACGCCACCCGTCAACAGCCCGAGCACCGGGACGACCAACGCCAGCGCAGCCACCGGATTCACCACCAGCCAGACCATCTCCGCCCGGGTGGCGCGATCCCGCAGCGACCAGTGCACCAGCTGGGCGAGCTGCGCGACGGCCCGGCTCCGGTGGTACGAGTAGCCCGTCCACCAGTACCCGCGCGAATCCATCTCCAGCCCCGGCCGGTTGCTGTACGACACGGTCATCCGAACCCGGCCCCAGCGCTCCACCTGGGAACGCGTCCACCCCGCGTTGAGCCGCACCGCCGGTGCCGCCAGCCCGAGCCCCGCCAGCCCGGCCAGCCCGATGGAGATCAGCGCCGCCACGTCACCGGACCCCAGGAAGGCCATCGCGGCCCCACCGATCAGCAGAGCCGCCAGGAACGGCATCAGCACACCCGGAACAGCACTCACCATCACCGCGCCGGCCCAGCCGAGGGACCGGAACCCGGATCGGAACAGCGCCCTGACCGGCTCCGTCCGTGGGGCGAGGTTCTTCGGGGGGCTGGCGGTTGTCACCGTGGACTCCTGTGGGGCTGAGGCTGCTGGTCGGCTCGACTGACGCTCCTCAGTGTTGCCCGAGGCGCCCTGCTCTGGCACTGGCCATCCCTCCCTACTTCGGGGTGGTCCTACCACCACCCCCTGCCGGGTGTTCTCTCACCGTTCGGGTCCGGTCAGCGTGCTGGTCGGTTCTGGTCCGGAAATGCAGAAAGCCCCTACCCGATCCCGGGTAGGGGCTTTCTGACTAAAGATTGTTCGGCGGCGTCCTACTCTCCCACAGGGTCCCCCCTGCAG
>NZ_JBIWML010000042.1:0-70737 GCF_044766665.1 Kitasatospora sp. NPDC101801 | reverse complement strand
ATCGGGTGGATCGGGGGCAGGTAGAGCACGTCGAAGCCCATCGCGGCGACCGCGGGCAGGCGTTCGGCGGCGGTGCGGAAGGTGCCGGAGACCGGTGGCAGGTTGCCGTCCGGGTCGATCACCGCACCCTCCGACCTCGGGAAGAACTCGTACCAGGAGCCGAACAACGCGCGCTGCCGGTCCACCTGGAGGGGCAGCGGCCGGGAGGAACTGAGCAGCTCGCGCAGCGGGTAGCGGGTCAGCAGGGTGACCACCTCGGGGGTGAGGGTGGCGGCCAGCCGGCTGAGCGGGGGCAGCTCCGGGTCGCGCAGCGCGTCCACGGCGGCCAGCACGTGCGCCCGGCCCTCCTTCTTCGGCACCCCGGCGGCGGCCCGTTCCAGCAGGGCCGCCCCCTCCTCCAGCACCAGCGCGGTGTCGATCCCGGCGGGCAGCTTGACGCCGGCGATCTTGCGCCAGGTGGCCACCGGGTCGCTCCACGCCTCCACCAGGTAGGACCAGCGGCCGGGTGCGGTGGGCGTGACGTACGCGCCCCAGCGGTCGGTGCCCGGCGCCAGCTCGTGCATCGGGGTCCACGGGCCGCTGCGGCCGCGCGGGTCGCGGAGCACCAGGTTGGCGTTGACCGCCTCGTGGCCCTCTCGGAAGACGGTGGCGGTGACCCGGAAGCGTTCACCCACCGCCGCCTTGGCCGGGCGGCGGCCGGCGTCGATCAGCGGGGAGACGTCCAGGACGGGGATGCGGCCGATCACGGTGTCGCTCTCTGTCGTCTTGCGGGCGGCGGTCTTCGCGGGGGGTTTACGAGCGGCCGCCGTCTTCCGGGGAGCGGCGGTCTTCCGGGGGGCGGCCGTCTTCCGGGCCGCCCGGGGCGCCGGCAGTGGCGCCTCGGGTTCTGACGATGGCTCAAGTCCACCGGTGGCCGTGGTCGCCTGGTCCCGCGTGTCGCCGTGCATGCCTGACTCCTGCCCGAGATCGGCGGCGGCCCCCGCCGACCGGGCCGGGTCGGGGGAGTGCCGGGGGACTGCATGGGTGAGGAAGGACCGGCGTCCGTCTACCTGCTCGCGTGCGTCCCGGCGCGCGAGTGCCCGGGCGCGCTCCCGTGGTGACCCGAACCGGCAAACGAGCGAGGGCGGGGTCAGGGCACGCTTCGGCGGCACACGGAGACCGAATGGACTAAAGGAAGTTGAGGGATCGTCGGAGGAAGGTTCCGGACGTTGGCGTGGGGAAGGCGCCACCCGGATCGCACTTCCCGTCGCACCACCGACCTTTGTCCATCCTGACACCGGCGGCAAGACCTACGACGCGGTAAGAGGGCGATTTCGGACGTTTGGGGGTGGTGAATCAGACACTGGAAACACGCTCGTTCCTGAGTGTTCATGCCCGGTCGGCGTGTGCTCTGGTCCGAATGCGCCCCCGTGCGCCCCTATGCCGCCGAGTGCGCCGATCGCGATCTCATCAATGGTCCAAAAGGGTCAGTAATAAGCCGGTTGACGGGCCGTCAGGCATATCCCGGGGTCTAGGCTGCACGCCGTGAAGGCAATCCGCAGATTCACCGTGCGCACCGTCCTCCCCGAACAACTCCAGCCGTTGCACGAGCTCGCGCTCAATCTCCGCTGGTCCTGGCACCCCGAGACGAGGGAGCTGTTCCGCTCCGTCGACCCGGAGGTCTGGTCGGCGGTCGGCGAGGACCCGGTCCGGTTGCTCGGCGAGGTGCCGGCCGCCCGGCTCTCCGCGCTCGCGGCCGACCGCCGCTTCCTCCGCCGACTGGGTGACCTCGCCGACGACCTGCGCGACTACCTGGCCGGGCCGCGCTGGTACCAGAGCGCGCCCGCGCCCGGCGACGGCACCGGCCCGCTTCCCGCCGCGATCGCGTACTTCTCACCGGAGTACGGCATCGCGGCCGCGATGCCGCAGTACTCCGGCGGGCTCGGCATCCTGGCCGGCGACCACCTGAAGGCCGCCAGCGACCTCGGCGTGCCGCTGGTCGGCGTCGGCCTGTTCTACCGGCACGGCTACTTCCGGCAGTCGCTCTCCCGGGACGGCTGGCAGCAGGAGCGCTACCCGCTGCTGGACCCGGACGAGCTGGCCGTCTCCCTGCTCCGCGAGCCCGACGGCACCCCCTGCCGGGTCGACCTCGCGCTGCCGGGCGGCCGCACGCTGGCCGCGCAGATCTGGAAGGCCCAGGTCGGCCGCGTCCCGCTGCTGCTGCTCGACTCCGACATCGAGCCGAACACGGCCGCCGAGCGCGAGGTGACCGACCGGCTGTACGGCGGCGGCAGCGAGCACCGGCTGCTGCAGGAGATGCTGCTCGGCATCGGCGGCGTCCGGGCGGTCCGGACGTACGGCCGGCTGACCGGGCACCCGGTCCCCGAGGTGTTCCACACCAACGAGGGCCATGCCGGCTTCCTGGGCGTGGAGCGGATCAGCGAGCTGGTCGGCGCGGGCCTCGACTTCGCCGCCGCGCTGGAGGCGGTCCGGGCCGGCACCCTGTTCACCACCCACACCCCCGTGCCGGCCGGGATCGACCGGTTCGACCGGGAGCTGGTGGCCCGTCACTTCAGCGGGGACGCCGCACTGCCGGGCGTCCCGGTGGACCAGGTGCTCGCGCTCGGCGTGGAGAGCTGGCCGGGCGGCGATCCCAAGTTGTTCAACATGGCCGCGATGGGCCTGCGGCTGGCCCAGCGGGCGAACGGGGTCTCCACCCTGCACGGCGAGGTCAGCCGGGGCATGTTCAGCGGCCTGTGGCCGGGCTTCGACGCCGCCGAGGTGCCGATCACCTCGATCACCAACGGCGTGCACGCGCCGACCTGGATCGACCCCGCGGTGGTCCGGCTGGCGGCCGGGCTGCTCGGCCAGGAGCAGGCCGAGGACGCCATGGCGACCGGCGAGGCCCGTCGCTGGACGGGCCTGGAGCGGATCGGCAACGGCGAGATCTGGGAGCTGCGGCGCGCGCTGCGCAGCCAGCTGGTGGACGAGGCCAGGCAGCGGCTGCGGGCCTCCTGGCGGCAGCGCGGCGCGGGCGACGCCGAGCTGGGCTGGGTCGACGCGGCGCTCGACCCGGACGTGCTGACCATCGGCTTCGCCCGGCGGGTGCCCTCGTACAAGCGGCTCACCCTGATGCTCCGTGACCCGGTCCGGCTGCGTTCGCTGCTGCTGCACCCGACCCGCCCGGTGCAGATCGTGGTGGCGGGCAAGGCGCACCCGGCGGACGACGGCGGCAAGCGGTTGATCCAGCAGCTGGTCAGGTTCGCCGACGACCCGGAGATCCGGCACCGGATCGTCTTCCTGCCGGACTACGACATGGCGATGGCCACCCACCTCTACCCGGGGTGCGACGTCTGGCTGAACAACCCGCTCCGCCCGCTGGAGGCCTGCGGCACCTCCGGGATGAAGGCCGCGCTGAACGGCTGCCTCAACCTGTCCGTCCTGGACGGCTGGTGGGACGAGTGGTACGACGGCCGGAACGGCTGGGCGATCCCGACCGCGGACGGCGTCTCCTCCACCCTGGACCCGGAGAGCCCGGAGGCCGAGCGGCGGGACGACATCGAGTCGGCCGCGCTCTACGACCTGATCGAGCACCAGGTCGCCGCCCGGTTCTACGACCGGGCCGCGGACGGCCTGCCGCACGCCTGGATCGCGATGGTCCGGCACACCCTGGTCACCCTCGGGCCCAAGGTGCTGGCCGGCCGGATGGTCCGGGAGTACGTCGAGCGGCTGTACGCGCCGGCGGCGCTGGCCCAGCGCGAGCTGGCCGGATCCGACCACCTCGGGGCCCGCGAGCTGGCCGGCTGGAAGGCCAGGATCAGGGACGGCTGGCCGGCCGTCCGGGTCGAGCACGTGGAGACCGAGGGTCTGTCCGAGGCGCAGGAGCTGGGTTCGACGCTGACCCTGCGGGTGCAGGTCTCGCTCGGCGCGCTGGAGCCCGGTGACGTGGAGGTCCAGGTGGTGTCCGGCCGGGTGGACGAGAGCGACGGCATCTCCGACGCGGTGGCCCTCACCCTCAAGCCGGCCGGCGGCCCCGATCTGGACGGCAGGCACCGGTACGAGGGATCGCTCGAGCTCTGCCGCACCGGCCCGTTCGGCTACACCGTCCGGGTGCTGCCCGCACACCAGCTGCTGGCCTCCCCGGCCGAGCTCGGGCTGGCCGCGCTCCCGGCGGAGACGCCCGGGATGAATGCGGGCCTGCTCCGGTAAAGCCCTTGCGCGGAGCTGATCCCCTCACCCGGACGTTGGGTGGGGGGATCAGCCATGTCCTGGACGGACCGGCTGCCCGCCAAGAACCGGCGCCCGGTCACCCGACCGGAACGGGCACCGGATGTCGGGTCCGGTCGGGCCGGGTCTTCCTAGGCTGAGGATCAGTCAGAGCGAAGGAGCAACGGGTGCTGGAGCAGCTGAACCGGGCCATGGACGAGATCGAACGGGGGCTCGACGGGTCGATCGACGTGGCCGGACTGGCCAGGACCGCGATGACCTCGGAGTACCACTTCCGGCGGCTGTTCTCGGCGCTGGCCGGGATACCGCTGTCGGAGTACGTCCGGCGCAGGCGGCTCACCGTGGCCGGGGCCGAGGTGCTGGCCGGCGAGCGGACCCTGCTGGAGATCGCGGTGCGGTACGGCTACGGCTCGGGCGAGGCGTTCGCCCGGGCCTTCCGGACCCAGCACGGGGTCGGTCCTGGCGACGCCCGGCGGACCGGTGCGACGCTGCACGCCCAGTCCCGGATGTCCTTCCGCCTCACCGTCGAAGGGAGCACGGGCATGCGGTACCGGTTGGTGCAGAAGGAGCGGTTCCAGGTGGTCGGGTACCGGGCCAGGGTGCCGCTGGTGCACGAAGGGGTGAACCCGGCGATCGCCGAGTTCGTCCGGGGGCTGGGCCCGGCGGCGGTGGCGGCGGTGGCGGCGCTGGCCGACCAGGAGCCGGCCGGGATCGTCGCGGTCTGCGACAACCTGGACGGCAGCCGGGCCGAGGGCACCGAACTCGACTACTACCACGGTGCGGTGACCTCGGCGGCGGTGCCGGAGGGGATGGCGGCGCTGCCGGTCGACGCCGGGCTGTGGGCGGTCTTCGAGAGCTCCGGAGCGTTCCCGCAGACGTTGCAGTACCTGTGGCGGGACGTGTTCACCCAGTGGTTCCCGTCCAACCCGTACCGCAGCCGGCCGGGGCCGGAACTGCTCCGCGTCCGGCTCTCCCCGGACGGGGCGAGCGCAGACGCGGAGCTGTGGATCCCGGTGGAGCGGGCCTGACGGCCGGCCCCCCGAGGGCCGGTCAGACCAGGCTGTCCCGCCAGGCGTTGTGCAGGTCGGCGAAGCGACCCTGGCCGGAGATCAGGGCGGCGGGGGTGCCGTCCTCGACGATCCGGCCCTGGTCCATCACCAGGACCCGGTCGGCGATCTCCACGGTGGAGAGGCGGTGCGCGATGATCACGGCCGTCCGGCCGGCCAGCACGGTGCGCATGGCGCGCTGGACGGCCTGCTCGCCGGGGACGTCCAGCGAGGAGGTGGCCTCGTCCAGGATCAGCACCGCCGGGTCGGCGAGCAGCGCCCGGGCGAACGCGACCAGCTGGCGCTGGCCGGCCGAGATCCGGCCGCCGCGCTTGCGGACGTCGGTGTCGAAGCCGTCCGGGAGGGCCGCGATGAACTCGTCCGCGCCGATCTCCCGGGCGGCCTGCTCGACTTCCTCGCGGGGGGCGCCGGGGCGCCCGATCGCGATGTTCTCGGCGACCGTGCCGGAGAACAGGAACGATTCCTGGGTCACCATCACCACGCCGCGCCGGAGCTCGTCGGTGGGCAGCGAGCGGAGGTCCACGCCGTCCAGCCGGACGGCGCCCTCGGTCGGGTCGTAGAACCGGGCGAGCAGCTTGGCCAGGGTGGACTTGCCCGCGCCGGTGGCGCCGACCACGGCGGTGGTCTGCCCGGCGGCCAGCGTGAGGTCGAAGCTGGGCAGCACCTCCTTGCCCGTCCGGTAGGTGAACCGGACGTCGTCGAAGACCACCTCGCGGCCCTTCATCCGGGCCGTGGGCAGGGCGACCGGCGTGGCCGGCTCGGCCACCGAGGGCTCGTGGGCCAGCAGGCCGGCGATCTTCTCCAGGGCGGCGGCGGCCGACTGGTAGCTGTTCAGGAACATCGCCAGCTGGTCGATCGGGTCGTACAGGCGGCGCAGGTAGAGCACGAAGGCGGTGAGCGCGCCGAGCTCCAGGCTGCCGTCGGTGACCAGCACGGCGCCGAGCACCACCACGCCGGTGATCCAGGTGTTGGCGACCGCCCGGGAGGTGGCGACGTAGCGGGCCATCTCCAGCAGGCCGTCGGCGGTGGCGGCGGCGGACTGCCGGTTCACGGTGCCGAAGGCGGCCTCGTTGGCGGCCTCCCGGCGGAACGCCTGGACCGGGCGGATGCCGTTCATGGTCTCGGTGAACCGGACGATCACCGAGGCGACCGCCGTCCGGGAGCGCCGGTAGACCTTGAGCGAGCGCCGCCGGAACGAGCGGACGCTCAGGTACATCGGCAGGAAGGAGAGCAGCGCGGCCAGACCGAGCCGCCAGTCCATCACCATCAGCACGATCGAGATGTAGAAGACCGACAGACAGACCGTCAGCAGCTCCTGCAGGCCCTCGGAGAGCAGCTCGCGCAGGGCGTCCACGTCGCTGGTGGCGCGGGAGATGATCCGGCCCGAGGTGTAGCGCTCGTGGAAGTCCAGGCTGAGCCGCTGGGCGTGCCGGAAGATCCGGCCGCGCAGGGTGAGCAGGATGTCCTGGTTGATCCGGCCGCTGAGCCGGATGAAGGCGCGCTGCAGCACGGTGGAGAGCGCGGCGCAGCCGAGGTAGGCGGCGACCACCGCGACCAGCGGGCCGGCGTCGTGCTCGCGGAGCGCCGGGATGCCCCGGTCCATCGCGATCGCGACCAGCAGCGGGCCTGACTGCAGGGCGGCCTGCTGGACCAGGATGACCAGCATCGCGCCGCCGATCCGGCGGCGGTGCGGGCCGAGCAGCTCGCCGAGCAGGCGCCGGGCGGCGCCGGCCGGGACGGGGATGTCCTCGTCCTCGGCCGGGTGCGGCAGCTCCTCCTCGACCGGGGCACTCTGCACGGTGGTGGCGGTCATCGGACCAGGCTCCGTTCGGTGGCGGTCTGACCGGTCATCAGCTCGCGGTAGGCGGCGGAGCTGTGCAGCAGCTCCTGGTGGGTGCCGACGGCGACGATCCGGCCCTCGGCCAGTACGGCGACCCGGTCGGCCAGCAGCACGGTGCTCGGCCGGTGGGCCACCACCAGCGCGGTGGTGTCGGCGAGCACCTGGCGCAGGGCCCGTTCGACCAGGGCCTCGGTGTGCACGTCGAGCGCGGAGAGCGGGTCGTCCAGCACCAGGAACTCGGGGCGGCCGACCACCGCGCGGGCCAGCGCCAGGCGCTGGCGCTGACCGCCGGAGAGGCTGAGGCCCTGCTCGCCGACCTGGGTGCCGGCGCCCTCGGGCAGCTTCTCGACGAAGCCGGCCTGGGCGGTGTCCAGGGCGGTGGCGAGCTCCTGCTCGGTCGCCTCCGGACGGCCCATCAGGACGTTCTCCCGGACCGAGGCGGAGAACAGGGTGGGCTCCTCGAAGGCGATGCTGACCAGCTCGCGCAGCCGGGGCAGCGGGATCGAGCGGAGGTCCCGGCCGTCCAGCGTGATGCTGCCGCCGGTGGTCTCGTACAGCCGGGGGAGCAGCGCGGTCAGCGTGGTCTTGCCGCTGCCGGTCGCGCCGACCAGGGCCATCGTCTCGCCGCGCCGGATGTGCAGGTCGACGCCGGTGAGCAGGTCGGGGGTGTCGGCGGGCGCGTCGGGGTAGCGGAACCGGACGCCGGTGAACCGGATGCCCTGGTCCTCCTGCGGCCGGTGCCCGGTCGCGGCCGGGTCGTCCTCGGGTTCGTCCATCACCTCGAAGTACCGGTCGGTCGCGGTGGCCGCCTCGTTGGCGTACGCGAGCAGCCAGCCGAGCGACTCGACCGGCCAGCGCAGGGCCAGGGCGGTGGAGAGGAAGGCGACCAGGGTGCCGGTGGAGAGGTCGCCGTCGGCGACCCGGACCACGCCGACCGCCAGTGCGACGCCGAGCGCCACCTCGGGCAGGCCGACGATCACCGCCCAGAGGTTGGCCAGCATGTCGGCCTTGTGCAGCTCGGTGGAGCGCAGCTCGGCGGCCTGCCGCTTGAACCGCTCGGCCATCGTGCGGTGCCGGCCGAAGGCCTTGAGGATCCGGATGCCGAGCACCGACTCCTCGATCACGGTGGCCAGGTCACCGGTCTGGTCCTGGGCCCGCCGGGCGGCCCCCGAGTACCGGTCCTCGAAGTGCCGGGTGAGCAGCACCAGCGGGAGGGCGGGCAGCAGGGTGATCAGGCCGAGCCGCCAGTCGAGCGCGAACATCATCGCCGAACCGGTCAGGAAAACCAGCGAGTTGACGATCAGGAAGACCAGCGGGAAGGCCAGGAAGAGCCGCATGGTGAACATGTCGGAGGTGGCCCGGGAGAGCAGCTGGCCGGACGGCCAGCGGTCGTGGAAGGAGACCGGCAGCCGCTGCAGCTTGGCGTAGAGGTCGCCGCGCATGGCGCTCTCCACCTTGGCCAGCGGCCGGGCCACGATCACCCGGCGGATGCCGAACAGGCCGGCCTCGGCCAGGCCGAGCAGCAGGAGCAGCCCGGCCGGCGGCCAGAGTGCGCCGAGGTCGTGGTGGGTGATCGGGCCGTCCACGATCGCCCGCAGGACCAGCGGGACCAGCAGCACGCTGCCGGAGGCGAGCAGTGCGGCGGTCACCGACCCGGCGATCCGCCAGCGGGCGGTCCGGGCGTACGGCCAGAGGCGCAGCAGTGACCGCACCGTGGACCGGCGGGGCGGCTCGGGTGTGGGATGTGAGGATATGTCGGATCTGTTCTGCTGCTTGTTCTCGGCCATCGCGGAGAGGGTAGGCAGAGGACCTGACATTTCTCATCTGGTTTTACGCCCCTGTCGGCCCCGGTCGGCGAGAACCGGCCACCCGGTCAGTCGTCGGCGGCCCGCAGCAGCTGCAGCGACCGCCCGGCCAGCGTGACCGGCCCGCCGGTGTCGGGTTCGGGCACCGGGCGGGCGGTGTCCACCAGCGTCTCGTACCGCTTCGCCCAGGGCTCGCCGGGCAGCGTGAAGGTGACCGGCCGGTGGCCCGCGTTGAGCAGCACCAGGAAGCTGTCGTCGGTCAGCGGACAGCCGTGCTGGTCGCGTTCCGACATCGCCCGGCCGGAGAGCAGCATGCCGAGCACGGCGGTCGGTGCGAACCAGTCGGCCTCGGTCATCTCCTGCCCCCCGGCGGTGAACCAGGCCAGGTCGCTCTGCCCGCCCGGCACCGCCGCCCGGCCGGAGAAGAACGCCCGCTGGCGGAGCACCGGGTGGGCCCGGCGGAGCCGGATCAGCCGCCCGGTCAGCTCGCAGAGCCGGCGCCACTCCGGGTCCTCCAGCAGTGACCAGTCCAGCCAACTGGTCTCGTTGTCCTGGCAGTAGGCGTTGTTGTTGCCGCGCTGGGTGCGGCCCAGCTCGTCCCCGGCGGTGAGCATCGGCACCCCGGTGGAGAGCAGCAGGGTGGCCATCAGGTTGCGGAGCTGACGCTGCCGCAGCTCCACCACCGCCGGGTCGTCGGTCTCGCCCTCCACCCCGCAGTTCCAGGACCGGTTGTCGTCGGTGCCGTCCCGGTTCTGCTCGCCGTTGGCCTCGTTGTGCTTGCGGTCGTAGGAGACCAGGTCGCGCAGGGTGAAACCGTCGTGCGCGGTGACGAAGTTGACCGAGGCGTACGGTCGGCGGCCGCCGCGCTGGTAGAGGTCGGAGGAGCCGGACAGCCGGTAGCCGAGCTCCCGGACGTCCGGGCGGGCACCGCGCCAGAAGTCCCGCACGGTGTCCCGGTACTTGTCGTTCCACTCGGCCCAGAGCGGCGGGAAGCCGCCCACCTGGTAGCCGCCGGGGCCGACGTCCCAGGGCTCCGCGATCAGCTTCACCCGGCTGAGCAGCGGGTCCTGGGAGACCGCGCCGAGGAACGGGTGGTGCATCTCCACCCCGTCCGAGCCCCGGGCCAGCGCGGCGGCCAGGTCGAACCGGAAGCCGTCCACGCCCATCTCGGTCACCCAGTACCGGAGCGAGTCGGTGATCAGCCGGACGGTGTGCGGCTGCCGGGTGTCCAGGGTGTTGCCGCAGCCGGTGTAGTCGGCGTAGCCCCGGCGGCTGCGGTCCAGCCGGTAGTAGCCCGCGTTGTCGATGCCGCGCAGGCTGAGCGAGGGGCCCATCACGCCGCTCTCGGCGGTGTGGTTGTAGACCACGTCGAGGATCACCTCGATCCCGGCCGCGTGCAGGGCCCGGACCATCCGCTTGAACTCGCCGACCTGCTGGCCCCGGCTGCCCCCGGCGGAGTACCCGGCGTGCGGGGCGAAGAAGGCGAGGGTGTTGTAGCCCCAGTGGTTGGTCAGCCCGCGCTGCTGCAGGTGGTCCTCGTCGGCGTACTGGTGCACCGGCAGCAGCTCGACCGCGGTGACGCCGAGGCCGACCAGGTGCTCGATCGCCGCCGGGTGCGCCAACCCGGCGTAGGTGCCGCGCAGTTCGGCCGGGATGCCGGGGTGGCGCATGGTGAAGCCGCGCACGTGCAGCTCGTACAGCACGGTCTCGGCCCAGGGCGTCTTCGGGCGGTGGTCGTCGTACCAGTCGTCGTCGTCGTGCACCACCACCGCCTTGGGCACGTACGCGGCGGAGTCCCGGTTGTCCCGGACGGTGTCGGCCACCTCGCGCTCCGGCCAGTTCCGGACGGCCGCGCAGGTCGCGTCGTGGGCGGTGTAACTCCCGTCCACCGCACGGGCGTAGGGGTCGAGCAGCAGTTTGGCCGGATTCCACCGGGCGCCGGTCCACGGGTCCCAGCGGCCGTGCACCCGGTAGCCGTACCTGGCCCCGGGGTGGACCCCGGGCAGGTAGCCGTGCCAGGTCTGGAAGGTCCGCTCGGTCAGCGGGTGTCTGCTCTCGGTGCCGTCCTCGGCGAACAGGCAGAGCTCGACCGCCTCGGCGTCCGGGGCCCAGAGCGCGAAGTTGGTGCCGTGGCCGCCGGCGTGGTCGGTGCGGTAGCGGGCGCCGAGCGGCTGCCAGCTGCCGGGCCAGGGCACCGCCGGGTCGATCGCACCGTGTTCCGCCTGAACCTGCCGCTGCCAAGCCGTCATCGACCGCATCCTCCCAGCGCAGGACGTCCCGGGCCCCGCGTAGCCGTTGTTCCCTGATCGGATAGTGCTGTCACGTGACGGACCGTGCTGTGACGGACTGTGAACGATTCTGTCCTGGATCGAGACCTTCTGGCTGCTACTGCGTGAATTTGCTCCCACGTGTCCGGGCGGGCCCAGGGTCGTTATGCCGGACGGTGGTTGACGGCAGCGGTAGGTACGTACGGAGGATCGGGATGCGCTCCCGGGTGGCGGTCGTGGTGGTGGTCGGGCTCTGCCTGCTCACCGGCTGCACCAGTGAACGGCAGGCAACACCGGGCTCCGAGGCGGTCGCCGCGCCCAGCCCGGCCGTCTCCAGGGCGGTGATCAGCGCGACCCCCGGGGACGGCACCCAGGAGGTGCCGGCCGAGGGCCCGGTCAAGGTGACGGTGGCCCAGGGCAGGCTGCTCTCGGTCCGGCTGGCCGACGACAAGGGCGGCGAGGTGGCCGGGCGGATCGCCCCGGACGGCAGCTGGGCCCCGGACGGCCGGCTCACCCTGGCCACCCCGTACACGCTGGACGCGGTGGCGGAGGACGCCGCCGGGCTCAAGGCGGCCCAGCACGTGGCCTTCGCCACCCTGACCCCGGAGCACACCTTCGCCGCCTTCTTCACCCCGGAGGACGGCTCCACGGTCGGGGTCGGGATGCCGGTCTCGCTCCGGTTCAGCCGGGCGATCACCGACCGGGCCGCGGTCGAGCGGGGGATCACGGTGACCGCCGACCCGCCGGTGCCGGTGGCCGCGCACTGGTTCGGCAACCGGCGGCTGGACCTGCGGCCCGACAAGTACTGGGCGGCCGGCACCAAGGTGACCCTGACGCTGCGGCTGAAGGACGTCCAGGGCGCGCCGGGGGACTACGGCACCCAGTCCAAGGAGGTGCACTTCACCGTCGGCCGCTCGATGGTCAGCACCGCCGACCTGGACGCGCACACCATGACCGTCCGGCAGGACGGCCGGGTGCTCCGGACCCTGCGGATCTCCGGCGGCAGCCCGGAGTTCTCCACCTACTTGGGCGCGATGGTGATCTCGGAGAAGTTCCCGGTCACCCGGATGAACTCGCAGACCGTCGGCCTGGGCGACGAGTACGACATCAAGGACGTGCCGCACGCGATGCGGCTGACCAACTCGGGCACCTTCGTGCACGGCAACTACTGGGCCGCCCGCTCGGTCTTCGGCAGCGCCAACACCAGCCACGGCTGCCTCGGCCTGGCCGACGACAAGGGGGGCTCGGACTCCTCCCCGGCGGGCTGGTTCTTCGAGCACTCGATGATCGGGGACGTGATCGAGGTGCACGGGCAGACCGGCGACCAGGTGCCGCCGGACAACGGCCTGAACGGCTGGAACCTGACCTGGGCGCAGTGGCAGCGCGGCAGCGCGCTCGGCGTGCACTGACCCGGCACCGACCGCCACCGACCCCGCACCGGTCCAGCACGGACCTCCCCGGGAGGAACACCGATCCCCGCCGGTTATCCTGGCCTGCCGTGCCGCCGCTCGCCCGTCGAGCGGCCGGCGCAGATAACAACTCGGCACGACCCCCGCCCTTCGTGAAACTGAAACCGGCGCCGGAACGTGTACTGAGCGTGGACACCCCGAGGGGAGCAGACCGAGTGAAGCCGGTACAGGCGGCCGATGCCGCGATAGTCAGGACCCAGGGCGCGGCCGAGCGCCGTGCCAAGCGCACCCGGCTGGCCGGGGTCGCGCTCGCGATGGGCGGCGTCCTGCTGCTCACCGCGGCCTGCTCGGGCTCCGGCTCGGACGACAAGGGCAAGGGCACCGGCGCGGCCGGCGGCGACAGCGCGGCCTCCGCGGCCGCCAGCCCGCCCGCGCCGAAGAACTCGGCCGCGGTGCTGACCGTCACCCCGAAGGACGGCGCCGAGGACGTCAACCCCAACGACGCCCTGAACGTCGCGGTGGCCGGCGGCAAGCTGACCACCGTCGAGGTGACCGACAAGAACGGCAAGCCGGTCGCCGGTGCGATCACCGCCGACGGCCTGAGCTGGAAGCCCAGCGCGCCGCTCACGGTCGGGATGGTCTACAAGGTGAGCGCCCAGGCCACCGACGCCGAGGGCCTGGTGGCTGCCTCGACCAGCAGCTTCACCACGCTCACCCCGGCGAAGACCGCCTCGGTGAACGACAACATCACCGACAACGGCACGTACGGCGTCGGCATGATCGTCTCGGTCAACTTCGGCAAGCCGGTCAAGAACAAGGAGGCGGTGCTCAAGGGCATCACCTTCGAGGACAGCAACCACACCGTGGTGAAGGGGCACTGGTTCGGCACCCAGCGGCTGGACTTCCGGCCGGAGACCTACTGGAAGTCCGGCACCAAGGTCACCATCAAGTACCGCCTGAAGAACGTCGAGGTGTCGCCCGGCGTCTACGGCGACGTGGACCGGGACGAGCCGTTCACCATCGGCCGCTCGCAGATCAGCGTCGCGGACGCGGGCACCCACCAGATGACGGTCACCCGGGACGGCGTGGCCAAGACCATCCCGATCACCGCGGGCGACGACCAGAACCCGTCCTGGAACGGCACCATGGTCATCTCCAGCAAGGAGAAGGTGACCCGGATGAACTCCGCCACCGTCTCCAACATCCAGGGCTCCGAGTACGACATCTCGGACGTCCCGCACGCGATGCGGCTGACCTCCTCCGGCACCTACGTGCACGGCAACTACTGGGGGAACGCCTTCGGCAAGTACAACGCCAGCCACGGCTGCGTCTCGATGGCGGACACCAAGGGCGGCGACGACGCCTCGACCGCCGGGAAGTACTTCGCGGACTCGATCGTCGGCGACGTGGTGAAGATCCAGAACTCCAAGGGCAAGACCGTCTCGCCGGACAACGGCCTGAGCGGCTGGACGCTGCCCTGGGCCTCCTGGTAGACCCCGCCGGGAGCTGATCCCTGCTCAACTGTTCGGCCCGGGTGCCCTTATGGCGCCCGGGCCGAGCTGTTGTGCGAGCCCTTGTTCGGGCCGCGTTCGGGATGCTCTTGGCATATGCCATTCGAATAGTGATCGTTTGTTCATTGTCCGTACGCGGCCGCTTGCGTTCCGCAATGATTGGCCCATGGCGGGATGGGGCGAGGCAGAGTGGGCATCACTTCCAGGGGCCGGTCCGGCCACTGACGACCCGTCGGAAGGTGGGGTGCTCGCCCTGGAGACTCTGGAACGACTCAGCCCGCAGGAGGTCGAGCGCGAGTGCTTCGGCCGGCTCTGCGAGCAGGTGGCGGCCGAGCAGGAGGTCTTCCTGCCGTCCCGTCCCGAACTCGTCGGCGTGGCCCGGCGGATGGTGCTCTCGGTGCTCCAGGGCTGGCGGATGCACCAGTTACTCGAAGCCGGCGAACTCCTCACCGGCGAGCTGATGGCGAACGCCGTCCGGCACACCGGCGGTCGCACCGTCGGCCTCCGGCTCACCCGCCGCCCCGGCTGGCTCCGGGTCGAGGTCCGGGACTCCTCCCGTGCGCTGCCCTGCCTGATCGTCGCCGAGCCGGGCAACGAGACCGGCTACGGCATGCTGCTGATCAGTACCATCTCGGAGCGCTGGGGCGCGGATCTGCTGCCGCGCGGCAAGGGCGTCTGGTTCGAGCTCAAGGTCCGCGAGCGCGCCCCGTCCTGAGCGCGGGTGGCCCCGGAAACCTGAACGCGGGTGGCCCGGAAAACAGTGCGGGGCCCCCGGTCGCCGTGATGCGGCGTGGGGGCCCCTGCAGGTCACCGCGCAAGCCATGGGGGTGCGTGCCACGCGGTGCAGACGGCCGAACCGGGTCGGGGGTGGCCGTAGCTCTCGATGACTCGACTATCGCACGGTCTCACGATGTGGGCAAAATCGATTGAAAGGTTTGTAACCTACTTCACCTGGACTAATCGTATGGATTCCCACTCCGGCCTTTGATTATCCAGCCGGGCCCCGGCGCAGCGGGCCGAATTCCGGTCGACAGGCCGCCCCGGACCAGCCATGATCCCGGGCATGACACGCACCGACATGCCCACCGTCCTCGACGAGCGCACCTCGCTCGCCACCTTCCTCGACTACACCCGCGCCACCGCGCTCGCCAAGTGCGAGGACCTCGCCCAGGAGGACGCCCGGAAGGCCCCGCTGCCCGGCTCGCCGCTGATGACCCTGGCCGGGCTGATCAGCCACCTGCGCTGGGTCGAGTACTACTGGTTCGACGTGGTCTTCCTCGGCGGGGAGGACGAGGGGCCGTGGACCGACGAGGACCCGGACCGCGAGATGCGGATCGCGGTGGACCTGCCGCTGGTCGAACTGCTCGACGACTACCGGCAGTTGACCGACCGCTATCGCGAGCTGGTGGCCGGCACCGACCTGGACGCGGTGGCGCAGCGGACCGTCCGGGACGGGCAGCAGATCAACCTGCGCTGGATCGTCCTGCACCTGATCGAGGAGACCGCCCGGCACAACGGCCACCTCGACCTGCTGCGCGAACTCGCGGACGGCAGCACCGGAGCGTGACGGCGCGTCAGCCGTTGTAGTGGACGACGAAGTCGTCGAACGGGTGCTGCCCCGGGCGGGCGGCCACCTGGTCGAGCGCGGCCCGGATCTCCCGGAGCTGACCGGTCGTCATCTCCAGTGGTGGTTCGGCGGGCTGGTGGACGGCCTGGAACGGGTAGTCCACGCCCGGCTGGTCGGTCATCTCGATGTGGCAGCCGAGCACGTGGCCGACCGGGTGGGTGTCGGCGAAGGCGATCAGCCGGTCGACGGTGGCGACGTACGCGTCCCAGTCGGCGATGTAGAGCCGCCCCGGGTAGACCGTGTCGCCGGTGAGCAGCAGTCCGGTGTACCGGTCGTAGTAGCTGACCGCGGCCGCGTGGTGGCCGGGGCTGCCGAGGCAGTCCAGCACCCGCCCGCCCAGGTCGAGCTCGGCCGGGACGTCCAGGTCCGGGCCGAGGCCGAGGAACTCCCGGACGGTGTCGAGGGCCCGGTCCACCAGCACGGTGTCCGGCCGGTCGGCGAACTGGGCGTCACCCGCGACGTGGTCGCCGTGGCCGTGGGTGTGCAGGACCACCAGCCCGTAGCCGGGGCGCGGGTGCTTCGCCAGCCACTGCCCGACCAGCTCGTCGACCACCCGGCGGAGCGGGAAGTACTCGGCCTCGGCGGTCGCCCCGGTGTCGATCAGCACCGCGCGCTCGTTGCCGAACAGCAGGAACAGGAACGGCGCCTCGTGGTTGACCGCCATGTTCTGCCGCAGGATCACGGTGTGTTCGTCGTAGTGGTGCACCTGGATGTCGGGGTCGGTGTTGTGCTTCGCCGAGACGGAACCGTGGATCCAGCGCACGTCGATCGGCAGCGGGGCGATCGGCGCGAAGTCGATGGCGGCGGTGTCGGAGATCATGTGGCAACCTACCAAGCCGGGCCCGGCGTCGGCCTCTGCTTTAGCGAGCGCCAACTGCCGGGCAGGGACTGGCCGGTAGCGTGTCCGCATGACGACGCGCCATGTGCTGTTGCTGAGCGGAAGCCTGCGGTCCGGGTCCTCCAACGAGGCGGTGCTGCGGACCGCCGCCGCACTGGCCCCCGAGGGCGTGACCACCACGTTCTACCAGGGGCTGGCCGAGCTGCCGCACTTCAACCCGGACCACGACACCGACCCGCTGCCGGCTGCGGTGGCGGAACTGCGGGCTCTGATCGCGGCGGCCGACGCCCTGCTGATCTCCGCACCCGAGTACGCCGGCACCCTGCCGGGCTCGTTCAAGAACCTGCTGGACTGGACGGTGGGCGGCGTCGAGATCAGCGACAAGCCCGCCGCCTGGATCACCGCCGCCGCCCCCGGCCGGGGCACCGGCGCCGCCGCCACCCTCGCCTCGGTGCTCGGCTACACCGGCGCGGCCGTCGCCGAACCGGCCTGCGCCACCATCCCCGTCCCGCCGGACGCCCGCGGTGCCGACGGCCTGATCACCGACCCGGCCGCCCGCGACCGGATCGCCGAGGTGGTCCGCGCCCTGCTGGCGGCCTGAGCCGCCGTCAGCACTCGCTGACGTCGACCGCTGGGTGCCCGGGGAGCCCGTTCGGCCGGCCCGGGTCGCGGGCTCAGCACTCGATGACGTTGACCGCGAGGCCGCCGCGCGAGGTCTCCTTGTACTTGACCTTCATGTCGGCGCCGGTCTCCTTCATGGTCTTGATCGCCTTGTCGAGCGAGACGTGGTGCCGCCCGTCGCCGCGCAGCGCCATCCGGGCGGCGGTGACGGCCTTCACGGAGGCCATGCCGTTGCGCTCGATGCAGGGGATCTGGACCAGGCCGCCGACCGGGTCGCAGGTCAGGCCGAGGTTGTGCTCGATGCCGATCTCGGCGGCGTTCTCCACCTGCTCGGGGCTGCCGCCGAGGACCTCGGCGAGGCCGCCGGCCGCCATCGAGCAGGCCGAGCCGACCTCGCCCTGGCAGCCGACCTCGGCGCCGGAGATGGAGGCGTTCTCCTTGAAGAGCATGCCGATCGCCCCGGCGGCGAGCAGGAAGCGGACGATGCCGTCGTCGTCGGCGCCGGGGATGAAGTTGGTGAAGTAGTGCAGGACGGCGGGGATGATCCCGGCCGCGCCGTTGGTCGGGGCGGTGACCACCCGCCGGCCGGAGGCGTTCTCCTCGTTGACGGCCATCGCGTAGAGGGTCACCCACTCCATCGCGTTGGCCGGGCTGATGCCCTCGGCCCGCATCGCGCGGGCGCCGGAGGCGGCCCGGCGACGGACCTTCAGGCCGCCCGGCAGGATGCCCTCGCGGCTCATGCCGGCCGTCACGCACTCCTGCATGACCTGCCAGATCTCCAGCAGCCCGGTCCGGATCTCGGCCTCGCTGCGCCAGGCCTTCTCGTTCTCCAGCATCAGGCCGGAGATGGACAGGCCGGTCTCCCGGGTGAGCCGGAGCAGCTCCTCGCCGGTCCGGAACGGGTAGCGCAGCGCGGTGTCGTCGGGCACCACCCGGTCGGCGCCGATCGCGTCCTCGTCGACCACGAAGCCGCCGCCGACGGAGTAGTAGGTCTTCGACAGCAGCTCGGCGCCGTCGGCGTCGAAGGCCCAGAGCGTCATGCCGTTGGCGTGGTACGGCAGCGACTTGCGGCGGTGCAGGATGAGCTGGGTGTCGGGGTCGAAGGCGATGTCCTGCACCCCGAGCAGGTGCAGCCGCTTCTCCGCCCTGATCCGCTCCACGTCCACGTCGGCCTGGTCGACGTCGACGGTGCGGGGGGAGTTGCCCTCCAGACCGAGCAGGACGGCCTTCGGGGTGCCGTGGCCGTGGCCGGTGGCGCCGAGCGAGCCGAACAGCTCGGCCCGGATGCCGACCGTCTGGGCCAGCACGCTCTCGGACTTCAGGCGGCGGGCGAACATCCGGGCGGCGCGCATCGGGCCGACGGTGTGCGAGCTGGAGGGGCCGATGCCGATGGAGAAGAGGTCGAAGACGCTGATGGCCACGGGGTGACGTCCTTGTCTGGTCTCGTGGAGGGTGACGGCCCGTCTTGGGGACGGACTCGCGCTGAGCATGGGACGGGGCACCGCCTCACTGTCCAGTGTGCGCGGTGCCCCGGGGCGCCGGGAGGTGTGGCGGGTGTCGCCTGTCACACCTCCCGGCGAAGAGCCGGCTACAGCTCGGGGTAGAGCGGGTACTTCACGGCGAGCGCGGTGACCCGGGCCTTCAGCGACTCGGCCTTGGCCTCGTCGTAGCTGGGCAGCAGGGCCTCGGCGATGATGTCGGCGACCTCGCGGAAGTCCTCGGTCCGGAAGCCGCGGGTGGCCAGCGCCGGGGTGCCGATCCGCAGGCCGGAGGTGACCATCGGCGGGCGCGGGTCGTTCGGGACCGCGTTGCGGTTCACCGTGATGCCGACCTCGTGCAGCCGGTCCTCGGCCTGCTGGCCGTCGAGCTGGCTGTTGCGCAGGTCGACCAGGACCAGGTGCACGTCGGTGCCACCGGAGAGAACCGAGACGCCGGCGGCGGTCGCGTCGTCCTGGAGCAGGCGCTCGGCGAGCAGCTTCGCGCCCTCCAGGGTGCGCTGCTGGCGCTCCTTGAAGTCGTCCGAGGCGGCGACCTTGAAGGAGACCGCCTTGGCCGCGATCACGTGCTCCAGCGGACCGCCCTGGAAACCGGGGAAGACCGAGGAGTTCAGCTTCTTGGCGAACTCCTGCTTCGCCAGGATGATGCCGCCGCGGGGGCCGCCGAGGGTCTTGTGCGTGGTGGAGGTGACCACGTCCGCGTACTCGACCGGGTTCGGGTGCAGCCCGGCGGCGACCAGGCCCGCGAAGTGGGCCATGTCGACCCACAGGTAGGCCTCGACCTCGTCGGCGATCCGGCGGAACTCGGCGAAGTCCAGCTGGCGCGGGTAGGCGGACCAGCCCGCGATGATCACCTTGGGGCGGTGCTCCTTGGCGAGGCGCTCGACCTCGGCCATGTCGACCAGGCCGGCCGAGTCGACGTGGTACGCGACCACGTTGAACTGCTTGCCGGAGAAGTTCAGCCGCATGCCGTGGGTCAGGTGGCCGCCGTGCGCCAGGTCCAGGCCCAGGATGGTGTCACCGGGCTGGGCGATCGCGAACAGCGCGGCCTGGTTGGCGGAGGCGCCGGAGTGCGGCTGCACGTTGGCGTACTCGGCCCCGAACAGCTCCTTCACCCGGTCGATGGCGATCTGCTCGGCCACGTCGACGTGCTCGCAGCCGCCGTAGTAGCGCCTGCCGGGGTAGCCCTCGGCGTACTTGTTGGTGAGGACCGAGCCCTGGGCCTCCATCACCGCGACGGGCGCGAAGTTCTCGGAGGCGATCATCTCGAGGGTGGTCTGCTGGCGGTGCAGCTCGGCGTCGACCGCGGCGGCGATCTCGGGGTCGAGCGCGTGCAGGGACTGGTTGAGAACCGTCATGTCAGGGTCTTCCCATTCAACACAGCCGCGCGCAGCGCGTTCCCTGGCAGGGTGGCGGCGGGCGACGGGTGGGCGGTAAGGGCAGTGGACCAGGGAGGGGCCGGCCGCCGCGCTGCGGCCGACTCCCCGTCAACCGGTGGTCAGCCGCCGATGAAGGCGGAGTACTCGTCGGCGCTGAGCAGCTTGTCGGTCGCCTCGACCTTGACCTTGAAGAGCCAGGCGTCGCCGAACGGGTCGCTGTTGACCGAGGCCGGGTCGTCGATGACGGCCTGGTTGATCTCGACGATCTCGCCGGTGGCGGGGGAGTACAGGTCGCTGACCGACTTGGTCGACTCGAGCTCGCCACAGGTCTCACCGGCGGTGACGGTGTCACCGACCTCGGGAAGCTGGACGTAGACGATGTCGCCGAGGGCGTCGGCCGCGTGGGCGGTGATGCCCACGGTCGAGACACCGTCCTCGGCGGCGGTCAGCCACTCGTGCTCCTCGGTGTACTGCAGGTGCGTGGGGTTGCTCATGGCGTCATTCTCCAGGATCGCAAGAGGGTAGGGCGAAGCCGTCCGCTGAGCGGACCGGGGCCCGGAACTCGGAAGGGGCGGAACTGAAAGGGTCTCAGCGGGCGCGCTTGTAGAACGGCAGCGCAACGACCTCGACCGGCTCGTGCTTGCCACGCACGTCGACGGCGACCGCGGTGCCGGGGGCGGCGTGCGCCGCGTCCACGTACGCGATGGCGATCGGCTTGCCGAGCGTGGGGGACGGGGCACCCGAGGTGATCCGCCCGATCGGGGTGCCGTCCGGGCTGACGACGGCGTACTCGGCGCGCGGGACGCGCTTGCCCTCGGAGACCAGGCCGACCAGCTTGCGCGGGGGGTTGGCCTCGGCCTGCGCGGCGGCGGCCTCCAGCGCCTTGCGGCCGACGAACTCGCCGTTGTTGGTGGTCTTGTCGAAGCGGACCACCCGGCCCAGACCGGCGTCGAACGGGGTCAGGTCGGTGGAGAGCTCGTGCCCGTAGAGCGGCATGCCGGCCTCCAGCCGGAGGGTGTCGCGGCAGGACAGGCCGGCCGGGACCAGGCCGACCGGGGTGCCGGCCTCGGTCAGCGCGTTCCACAGGTGCTCGGCGTCGGCCGGGGCACAGAAGACCTCGAAGCCGTCCTCGCCGGTGTAGCCGGTCCGGGCCAGCCAGACCTCGCGGTCCGCGACGGTGGCGGGCAGCAGTGCGTAGTACTTGAGGCCGGGCAGGTCGGCGTCGGTGACCGAGGCCAGGATGCCGTTCGCCTCCGGGCCCTGGACCGCGATCAGCGCGTAGGCGTCCCGGTCGTCCCGGACCACCGCGTCGAAGCCGGCCGCGCGCTCGGTCAGCGCGTCCAGCACCACCTGGGCGTTCGAGGCGTTGGCGACCACCAGGTACTCGGTCTCACCGGTGCGGTAGACGATCAGGTCGTCCAGGATGCCGCCGTCCTCGCGGCAGATCATGGTGTAGCGGGCCCGCAGCACGCCGAGCGCGGAGATGAAACCGACCAGCGCGTGGTCCAGCAGCTCACCGGCCTGCGGGCCGGTCACGGTGATCTCGCCCATGTGCGAGAGGTCGAACAGGCCGGCCTTGGTGCGGACGGCGAGGTGCTCCTCGCGCTCGCTGCCGTAGCGGAGGGGCATGTCCCAGCCGGCGAAGTCGGTCATGGTCGCGCCGAGCGACCGGTGCAGGGCGTCGAGCGCGGTGAGGCGAGGGGACATGGTGACTGGACTCCTTGGCAGCAAACGGGCATGCAGGGGTGGAGTCTCCCCGTCTGTCGTCACAACCTGAGAGCTTCACCGCACATCCAAGGATGGCGGCTTGCACCGTGGGTGGGCGCACGGCGCGGCCGTGTCCACTTTCCAGATCTGCCTCGCCCGGGCGGTAGGGGTGCCTGAGAGATTCCGGGGAGGACTTGCTCCTTCGGCGCCGGCCTGTGCCACGAGGGCAGTCCGGACTCTCCCGCGCGGGTTCGAGCGGCCAGTGTGAAGTTGTACAGCGGGGTCATCATGGCACGAGTCGGTGCCCCGGGGGGAGGGGGCCCCGACCGCTACGCTGCTTGGCAGCAGAGACCTAGAGGGGCGGTAGCGGCGGCGATGGGGTACCCGGCGGGCGACACAGGGGCGCAGGCATGGGCCGAGCCGGGCACCGCGCCGCCCGGCGGCAGCTGGCCGGTCAACGAGTTGGAGCAGGTGCTGACCGCCGCGCTCGGCGATCCGGGGGCGACGCCCCGGGTGATCGAGGTGCTGGCGCGCAGTCAGGTCTGGATCCCGCTGCCGGCCGGCGCCGACCCGCAGGGCAGCGGTCTCGACCTGCCCACGATCGAACTGGCCGGCTCGCCGTACGTGCCGGTGTTCTCCTCGCAGGAGACCTTCCTGCAGCACGCCCCGGGCCTGCCGTTCGCGATCGCCCCGGCCTGGGAGTTCGCCCGGGGCCTGCCGCTCGGGGTCGGCATCGCGGTCAACCCGGAGGCGCCGGTGGGCATCCCGGTGCCGCCGGAGGGGGTCGGCGAGCTGCGCCGGGGCCCGCAGGGCGAGCGCTGGGAACAGCAGCCGGACGGGGCCAGGGTGGCGCTCCGGGAGCCCGAGCCGGCCGAGGAGCCGTACGCCTTCCTGGGTGCGGCGATCACCGAACTCGCCGAGCTGCCCGGGGTGCTGACGGCCCGTCGGGCGCTGGCCGGGGTGGAGCGGGACGCGCCGGTGCTGTTCATCGGGGTGCAGCTGGACGCCGGCTGGCCGGCCGATCCGGGTCAGGTGAACGAGGCACTCGGCCGGGCGCTCGGAACCACCCCGCCGCCGTGGGGCGTCCACCTGGTGCTGCTGGATCTGGTGGCCGATCCGGTGGTGGAGTGGATGCTCACCCGGGTACGTCCCTTCTACGTCAGGTCCGGGGCGGTCCCGGGCCGAGCCTGACCGGGCCGGGCGGCGACCCACCGGTACGGGGCGGCGGTATGACGGCTGTCGGGGCGGGCCAATAGGCTTCGCTCGGAGCCCAGGCGGGACGGGCGGAAACGGGCGGAGCGAGGCATGAGCGCGGGAGCGGCGGCAGACGGCGCGATCGAGCGCGCCCTCGGCGAGGTCGCACCCGACCGTTTCGACGCCTACGAGCGGCTGTTGTACGCGCTGGCCGAGGGCCGGGTCTGGATGCTGCTGTGGCACGGCACCCCGGGGAGCCCGGACGCCCAGTACGGAAACATGGAGCTCGGCGGGCACGGCTACGCCCCCGCCGTCACCTCGCCCGAGCAGCTGGCCGCGAGCGGCTGGGCCCGCAGTCACGAGGTGATCTCCGGCCCGGAGATCGCCAACGCGCTGTACCGGACCCGCTGGGGCCTGTGGCTCAACCCGCACGTGCCCGGTGGCGGGGTCGGGGTGCCCTGGGCCGACCTGCGGCGGGTCGCCGCCGGTCTGGAGCGGCTGCCGGCCGGCCCGCTCCAGCTGACCGAGCCGGTGGTGCAGGCACCGCTGTTCTACGCCCAGCTGCAGCGCGAGGCGGCCGAGGTGCGCCCGGTCAGGGCGCTCCGGCAGGCCTGGGTGCGGCCTGCCCTGGGCGAGCCCTACCTGGCGATCGGTCTCGACCTGTACGACACCTCGCCGCCCGCCGTCGAGGCGGCGAGGGCGCTGGTGCAGCGCGCGGTGCCGCAGACCCCGGCCGGCCTGCCGGTCTCCACCGTGGTGCTGGCCGACGACTGGGACCCGGTGGCGCTGTGGATGCGCGCCTTCGCCCGGCCGTTCTTCGACCGGGAGGCCCGCCCCCACCCGGTCCAGGGGTATTGGCCGCATCAACCCTGGCAGTGAAGTCCCTGCTCCGGGCCGGTCGTTGGGGTACGTCCCGGTTGTTCCTCCGCACGCATCTTGACAGGCATGTAACAGCTGTGTGAAGAGCGTTATTCGGCAAGATCACAAGTGCATGCGGACAGATCACAGTTGGGCATCCTTCGGTTGTCAGGTCTGGCGTAGCGCAACCCGGATGCCAGAGAGTCTGCCCAACGCGGTTCAAGGGTTCGGCCGACCCGGTCCTGCAAATCCCTTGCTTTTCAGCATTCTTCGTACACCGCCGCATCTGCGGCCGGCAGCACCGCACCGACGCACCAGCACCACCACCGCACCAGTACGCGAAACCGGACCAGCCTCGGGCCCGGGCCCCACCGGGCCCGTCGTCCGAGCGCGCCCGGACCGTGGGCCGGCCACCGTCGGCGAGGGGAACGAACTGAGACATGAGCACTTCCACTGAGAGCACCACCGAAGCTCCGCCGCCAACTGCGCTACCGGCCAAGCGGATCGAGGGCCGTTCGCCGGGCCGGATCGCCTGGGACCGGCTCAGGCGCGACAAGGTCGCGCTGGCCGGTGGCGTCGTGGTGCTGCTGCTGATCCTGGCCGCGGTCTTCGCGCCGGTGCTCACCGCACTGCTCGGTCACCCGGTCGACGAGCCGCACCCGGACCAGATCAACCCCGACCTCGGCCTGCCCAAGGGCCCGTTCGGCGGTATGAGTGGCGACTTCCTGTTCGGCGTGGACCCGACCTTCGGTCGCGACGTGTTCAGCCGGATCGTCTACGGCGCGCGCATCTCGCTGACCGTGGCGCTGCTCGCGGCCGCCGTCTCGGTGGTCATCGGCGTGCTGATGGGCGTCACGGCCGGGTACTTCGGCGGCTGGGTCGATGCCGCGATCAGCCGGGTGATGGACGTCCTGCTCGCCTTCCCGCAGCTGCTGTTCAGCATCGCGCTGGTCTCGGTGATGCCCAACTCCCTGCTGGGGCTCGAGGGCAGCGGGGTCCGGATGGCGATCCTGGTGCTGGTGATCGGCTTCTTCGGCTGGCCCTACATCGGACGCATCGTCAGAGGCCAGGCGCTGTCGCTGCGCGAACGGGAGTTCGTCGACGCGGCCCGCAGCCTCGGGGCCGGCCGGGTGCACATCCTGCTCCGGGAGCTGCTGCCCAACCTGGTGGCACCGATCCTGGTCTACGCGACCCTGATCATCCCGACCAACATCCTCAGCGAAGCCGCACTGAGTTTCCTGGGCGCGGGCGTCAAGCCGCCGACCCCCTCGTGGGGCCAGATGCTCTCCGAGGCCACCAGGATCTACCAGGTCGACCCGACCTACATGGTGGTCCCCGGCCTGGCGATCTTCGTCACCGTCCTCGCCTTCAACCTGTTCGGCGACGGCCTGCGTGACGCGCTCGACCCCAAGGGCAACTGAGCCCCGAGGCGAGTTCCAACTGCTCGATCCCGCATGGCCGTCCGACCCCCATCGACGGCCGGTCCACCCTGCGGCCACCCACTTGGGGGACCAGAACCCCCCGGCGGACCGCTCAGGCCCGCACATCATCAGGAGGATCCGTACCCATGACGCGTAACAGGACGCTCGCCGCCGCCGCCCTGGTGGCCACGCTGGCCCTCACCGTCTCCGCCTGCGGCGGCTCGAAGGGCGGCGGCGCCGGCGACGGCGCCAGCAACTCCGCCTCGAAGGGTGGCTTCAACGCCGCCGTCGACAAGGTGCACAACCCCTCCGACAAGAAGGGCGGCACGCTCAACCTGTGGTCCAGCACGGACGTCGACTCCCTGGACCCGGGCCGTGCCTACTACGCCTCGGTGTGGAACTACGAGCGCTTCTACGCCCGTACGCTGCTGGCCTTCGACGGCAAGCCGGGCAAGGAGGGCCTGAAGCTCGTTCCGGACCTCGCCGCCGCGCAGCCGGAGATCGCCGCCGACGGCAAGACCTACACCTTCAAGCTGAAGAGCGGCCTGAAGTTCGAGGACGGCTCGCCGATCACCACCAAGGACATCAAGTACGGCATCGAGCGCATCTTCGCGCAGGACGTCGTCGCGGGTGGTCCGACCTACCTGATCAACTCGCTGGACCAGGGCCAGGACTACAAGGGCCCCTACACCGACACGGACCCGAACAAGCTGGGTCTGAAGACGGTGGAGACCCCGGACGACACCACGATCATCTTCCACCTGGCCAAGCCGGACTCCTCCTTCCCGTACCTGCTGGCGATGGGCTCCGCCTCGCCGGTGCCGCAGAAGCTGGACACCGGTGCCAAGTACGGTGACAAGCCGGTCTCCTCGGGCCCGTACAAGTTCAAGTCCGCCGAGCCGGGCAAGGGTTACGAGCTGGTCCGCAACGAGAACTGGGACCCGGCCACCGACTCGTTCCGCAAGGCGCTGCCGGACGTCGTCAAGCTGACGATCACCACCAACGCCGACGACATGGACGCCCGCCAGCTGGACGGCACCGCCGACCTCGACTGGGCCCAGACCGGTCTCTCGCAGGCCGCCCAGGCCAAGGTCCTCACCGACCCGGCGCTGAAGGCCAACACGGACAACCCGTACAACGGCTTCATCCGCTTCATCTCGCTGGTCCCGGCGGTCGCGCCGTTCGACAACATCCACTGCCGCAAGGCCGTGCTGTACGCGGCGGACACCACCGCGCTGCAGACCGCCCGTGGCGGCAACTCGGCCGGTTCGCTGTTCGGCTCGATGCTGCCCCCGAACATCCTCGGCTCGGACGACTACGACCCGTTCGGCCTGACCAAGGGCAAGCCGGACCTCGAGAAGGCCAAGGCCGAGCTCAAGGAGTGCAACAAGCCGGACGGCTTCACCACCACCATCGCCGTCCGTGGCAACAAGGCCAAGGAGGTCAACACGGCCGTCGCGCTGCAGACCGCCCTGAAGGCCATCAACGTCACGGTCAACGTCGAGCAGTACGACGGCAAGCTGCTGGCCTCGGTCGCGGGTTCGCCCGACACCGTCCACACCAAGGGCTACGGCCTGCTCGTGGCCGGCTGGGGTGCGGACTACCCCGACGGCGCCGGCTACATGCAGCCGCTGATGGACGGCCGGTTCATCACCAAGACCGGTAACAGCAACTACCCGGAGACCAACGACCCGGAGGTCAACGCCTGGTTCGACCAGGCCGCGGCCGAGAAGGACCCGGCGAAGGCCGCCGAGATCTACAAGAAGATCAACCACAAGGTCGTGGACACCGCGGTCTGGCTGCCGGTCGTCGCCGACAAGGCGCTGAACTACCGCAACCCGCGTCTGACCAACGTCTTCATCAACGACGCCTTCGGCGAGGTGGACTTCCAGGCCCTGGGTGTCTCCGACGGCAAGTGACCCAGCCCTGTTCCCGCTTCCGTAGTTCGCTCAGCTAGTCCGAAGGGCAGGTGAAGGCTCCGCCGGCGCCGGTCGGAACCCCTACAGGGGGTCCGGCCGGCGCCCGGCGGGGTCGACCGCAATGCTCGTGTATTTCATCCGACGGCTCGTCAATGTCGTCGCCATGCTGCTGGTGGTCTCCGCGGTCACCTTCGGCATCTTCTTCATGGTGCCGAAGCTCACCGGTACCGACCCGGCGCTGCTCTACGTCGGCAAGATCGCCGACAAGGTCGCGGTCGAGGGTGCCCGGCACAAGATGGGCCTCGACAAGCCGATCATCGAGCAGTTCTACCTGTTCCTGAAGGGCCTGCTCATCGGGCGCGACTACAGCACCGGCGTGTCGGTCAACCACTGTGCCGCGCCGTGCTTCGGGTACTCCTTCAAGACCGAGCAGGAGGTCTGGCCGCTGCTGCTGGACCGGCTCGGGGTCACCGCCTCGCTCGCCGCCGGTGCCTCGGTGCTCTGGCTGGTCTTCGGTACCGCGACCGGCGTGGTCTCGGCGCTCAAGCGCCGCACCCTGCTGGACCGGATCACCATGACCACCGCCCTGGCCGGGGTCTCGCTGCCGATCTACTTCACCGGCATGCTGGCCAGCGCGATCTTCGTCTTCCAGCTCGGCTGGTTCCCGCACGACTACGTCGAGTTGGGCACCGACCCGGTCGCCTGGGCGCAGAACCTGGTGCTGCCCTGGATCACCCTGGCCTTCCTGTACGCCGCGACGTACGCCCGGCTCACCCGGGCCACCCTGCTGGACGTGCTCGGCGAGGACTACATCCGGACCGCGCGGGCCAAGGGCCTGAGCGAGCGCAAGGTGATCGGCAAGCACGCCATGCGCTCCACCCTGACCCCGATCCTCACCGTGTTCGGCATGGACCTCGGCGGTCTGATCGGTGGCGCGGTGCTCACCGAGACCACCTTCAACTTCAAGGGGCTCGGACACGAGGCGGTCGCCTCGATCGCTTCCAGCGACCTTCCGGTGATCATGGGTGTGACCCTGTTCGCCGGCTTCTTCATCATCCTGGCGAACCTCCTGGTTGACGTGATGTACGCCGTGGTCGACCCCCGGGTGAGGCTGACATGAGCAAGAACACCACCATCGTCCCCGGTCAGCGTGGCGCGGCTCCGGAGAGCTTCCTCACCGTCCGCGACCTGCGGGTGCACTTCCCCACCGACGACGGCCTGGTCAAGTCCGTCGACGGGCTCAACTTCAGCCTGGAGAAGGGCAAGACGCTCGGCATCGTCGGCGAGTCCGGCTCCGGGAAGTCCGTCACCTCCCTGTCGATCATGGGTCTGCACCGCACCGGCACCAAGCGCGGTGCGCCCAAGATCTCCGGTGAGGTCTGGCTGGACGGCGAGGAGCTGATCGGCGCCGATCCGGAGCGGGTGCGGCAGCTGCGGGGCCAGAAGATGGCGATGATCTTCCAGGACCCGCTGACCGCGATGCACCCGTACTACTCGGTCGGCGCGCAGATCGTCGAGGGCTACCGGGCGCACCACCCCGGCGCCTCCAAGAAGGAGGCCCGGACCCGGGCGATCGAGATGCTCGACCGCGTCGGCATCCCGCAGCCGGACAAGCGGGTGGACTCCTACCCGCACGAGTTCTCCGGCGGCATGCGGCAGCGCGCGATGATCGCGATGGCGCTGGTCAACGACCCGTCACTGCTGATCGCCGACGAGCCCACCACCGCACTGGACGTCACCGTCCAGGCGCAGATCCTGGACCTGATCCGGGATCTCCAGCAGGAGTTCGGCTCCGCGGTCATCATCATCACCCACGACCTGGGCGTGGTGGCCGAGCTGGCCGACGACATCCTGGTGATGTACGGCGGCAAGTGCATCGAGCGCGGCCCGGCCGATACCCTCTTCGAGGCTCCCGAACACCCCTACACCTGGGGACTGCTGGGTTCGATGCCGCGCCTGGACCGGCCGCTCCAGGAGCGGCTGATCCCGGTCAAGGGCACACCGCCCAGCCTGATCAACGTGCCGTCCGGCTGCGCCTTCCACCCGCGCTGCCCGTACGCCTCGCTCACCGGCGGCCGGTCCGACACGGACGTCCCGGCGCTGGCCGAGGCGACTCCCGGGCACCACGCCGCCTGTCACCTGCCGATCGCCGAGCGCCACCGGATCTTCACCGATGAGATCGCGCCCCGGCTGTGAGCACGTACCACCCCTCAGGAGAAGACCCCATGACGGACAGTCAGACGGCGACGATTCCTTCGGCCGCACCGGCCTCCGACCGTGAGCCGCTGCTCCGGGTCTCCGGGCTGACCCGGCACTTCCCGATCACCAAGGGACTGTTCGGCCGTCAGACCGGCGCGGTCCGGGCGGTGGACGGGATCGACTTCGAGGTCCTGCCGGGCGAGACGCTCGGCGTGGTGGGCGAGTCCGGCTGCGGCAAGTCGACGATGGGCCGGCTGGTCACCCGGCTGGACGAACCCACCGCCGGCAAGGTCGAGTTCGAGGGCCGGGACATCACCCACCTCGGCGTGGCAGCCATGCGGCCGCTCCGCCGGGACATCCAGATGATCTTCCAGGACCCGTACTCCTCGCTGAACCCCCGGCACACCGTCGGCACCATCGTCGGCGCGCCGTTCAAGCTGCAGAAGGTCGCCACCGAGCACGGCACCAAGCGCGCCGTCCAGGACCTGCTGGAGCTCTGCGGGCTCAGCCCGGAGCACTACAACCGCTACCCGCACGAGTTCTCCGGCGGGCAGCGGCAGCGGATCGGGATCGCCCGGGCCCTCGCCCTCAAGCCGAAGATGATCGTCGCCGACGAGCCGGTCTCCGCGCTCGACGTGTCGATCCAGGCCCAGGTGGTCAACCTGCTCGACGACCTGCAGAAGGAACTCGGCCTGACCTACCTGATCATCGCGCACGACCTCTCGGTGGTCCGGCACGTCTCCGACCGGGTCGCGGTGATGTACCTCGGCAAGGTGGTGGAGATCGCCGACCGGGACTCGCTGTACGCGGCGCCGATGCACCCGTACACCAACGCGCTGATGTCGGCCGTGCCGACGCCCGACACCCGGCGCAGGCAGCAGCGCGAGCGGATCCGGCTCACCGGTGACGTGCCGTCCCCGATCAACCCGCCCAGCGGCTGCCGGTTCCGGACCCGCTGCTGGAAGGCGCAGGACATCTGCGCGAGCCAGGAGCCGCCGCTAGCCGCCCCCAAGGCGGGGCACCAGGTGGCGTGCCACTTCCCGGAGAACGCCGTCTAGCTCTCGGGCGAGGGCTCAGCGGTCTACGGCCCAGGGGCTCTGGGCTGCGCCTTTGGCAGGGCGTCCGGTTGCCCTGTCCAGGGGCTCGGGGCTGCGCTATAGGCAGGCGCTCAACGGTCGACTACCCAGGGGCTCGGGGCTGCACTTTTGGCAGGCGCTCAGCGGTCGACTACCCAGGGGCTCGGGGAACTGCGAGGAGATCTGGCGTGCGGGTCACTGCGAAAGTGCCTGACCACCTACGTGACGATCACCTTGAACGAGGTCGGCGTCGCAGTTCCCCGAGCCCCTGGTGGTGCACCACGTGCCCAAAGGCCGGCGTCGGCCACGCGGCGGAGCCGCACAACAGCACAGCCCCGAGCCCTTGGTGGTGCACCACGTGCCCAGAAGCCGGCGTCGCCCACGCGGCGGAGCCGCACAACAGCACAGCCCCGAGCCCCTGGTGGTGCACCACGTGCCCAGAAGCCGGCGTCGCCCACGCGGCGGAGCCCCACGGCCCCGAGCCCCTGCTGTAGACGCCTGCCAAAAGCTGAGCATCTGCGAAGCTGTGGCTCGGCACGGCCGGTGACGGTCGATCGAGGGACGGCACGTGGTGGAGTTTGCGGAGTTCGAGCGCAGTGGGTGGGCGCGGCGGAGTGGTACGTACGACGGTGGTTTCGGTGCGATGACGGCCGGGCTGCACGGGCGGTTGCTGGCCGAGGCCGGGGTGGCGCAGGGCGTCCGGGTGCTCGAGGTCGGGTGCGGGACGGGCCGGTTGGGGTTGGCGGCGGTCGGGCTCGGGGCCGAGGTGGTGGCCACCGATGCGGTGCCGGAGATGGTGGCCGAGGCGGGGCGGGTGCTGCCGGAGGTGGTGCGGGCCGAGTTGCCGGGGCTGCCGTTCGGGGCGGACGAGTTCGACTGTGCGGTCGGGGCGTTCGTGATCAACCACGTGCCGGATCCGGTGGCGGCGGTGCGGGACCTGGCCCGGGTGGTCGGGCCGGGCGGCCGGGTGGTGCTCTCCTGCTGGGACGAGCTGACGGTCAACCAGGCCCAGGGGGTCTTCTTCCAGGCGGTCGCCGAGACCGGCGCGAGCCGCCCGGCCGGGCTGCCGGACCGGGCGCCGTTCGGGCCGTACGCGACCCCCGAGCGGTTCGCCGGACTGCTGCGGACCGGCGGGCTGGCCGAGGTCGAGGTGCACCGGGTCGGCTGGACCCACCGGGTCGGGCCGGACCACTGGTGGCGGGCGGTGCTGACCGGCACGGTGCTCACCTCCTCGCTGATCGAGGGTCAGGACCCGGCCACGGTACGGCGGATCAGGGCCCGCTACGACGCGCTGACGGCCCGCTGGGCCGAGCCGGACGGGACGGTCGCGCTGCCGGTGGCCGCCCTGCTCGCGGTGGGCCGGGCGGTGGGCCCGGCGGCCCCTACCGGGGCGGCTGGTACTCGTACGGGTGACCGGCGGGGTAAGAATTGACGGTGACTTCGCAGCTCTTCCCCCCTGATGTGCAGCAGACCCTGGACCTGGTCGGCATCTTCGTGTTCGCCCTGTCCGGCGGTCTGCTGGCGGTCCGCAAGAACATGGACATCTTCGGCATCTGTGTGCTCGCCGAGGCGACCGCGCTGGGCGGCGGGGTGATGCGCGACCTGGTGATCGGGGCCACCCCGGTGGTGGCCTTCACCAACCTCGGGTACTTCGTCACCCCGCTGCTGGCCGCCGTGGTGGTGTTCTTCCTGCACCCCGAGGTGGAGCGGATCAACCGTGCGGTGCAGACCCTGGACGCGCTCGGCCTCGGCCTGTTCTGTGTCACCGGGACCGCCAAGGCGCACGACTACGGCCTCGGCGCGGTCTCCGCGATGGCGCTCGGCATGCTGACCGCGGCCGGCGGCGGGGTGATCCGGGACGTGCTGGCGCACGAGATGCCCGCGCTGCTGCGCTGGGACCGGGAGATCTACGCGGTGCCCGCACTGGTCGGTTCGGCGATGGTGGTGGTGCTGATCGGCGCCGGACAGCTCACCACCGCGACCGGGACGGCCTCGGCGCTGACCGCGTTCGTGCTGCGGATGCTGGCGCTCAGGTACGGGTGGCGGGCACCGCGTGCTTGGCACCGCAACGGTTCTCGCACCAGCGAGGAGTAGGGGAACCGCCGTAGGCCAGCGAGATCGCCTCGACGGTGCAGAGCAGCTCGGGCAGCAGCCGGCTGAGCTCGGCGATCGGTGCCACCCCGACCGGGGCGGACAGCGAGCAGGCCGCGATCGCGGTGCCCTCGGGGCCGACCACCGGGGCGGCGATGCAGTTCACCGTCTCCTGGTACTCGGCCTGGTCCACCGCCCAGCCCTGGCGCTGCACGCCGGTCAGCTCGGTGCGGAACTCCGCCGCGCTGCGGATGCTGGTGCGGGTCCTGGCCGGGAACTCCTGGAGGTCCAGGAAGGCGGTCAGCTGATCCTCCGGCAGATCCGCCAGCAGCACCTTGCCGACCGCGGTGGCGACGGCGGGGACGCGCTGTCCGATCCGGGCGGCCGGGTCGGACCAGGTGCCGGGCCGGTCGGGGTAGCGGCTCTGCACCTTGTCCAGGTAGAGCACCTCGCCGGCGTCCAGCACCGCGAGTTGCACGGTGTGCCCGTACCGGTCGTTCAGCGAGGCCAGGTAGGGGGCGGCGACCTGGCGGATGTCGATGCCCGCCAGGGCCTGCTGGGCCAGGGAGAACAGCCGGCCGCCGAGCCGGTAGCGCTGGTCGGACTGGCGGTCCACCAGACCGTGTTCCTGCAGCGTGCGGAGCAGTCGGAGGGCGGTGGACTTGTGCACGCCGATCCGGGCGGCGGCCTGCTCCAGCGAGGCCGGACCGTCGCCGAGCGAGGCCAGGATGGTCAGCGCCCGGTCCACCGTCTGCGACATTCCGCCCCGCCCCCTTCACCGGTTGAGTTGAGCCAGGAGGCTAACGGCGCGTTGCAGAGGGTGCAATGGCCAAATCGTGACCGGCCGGGCCCCTACACTTGTGCCGCTATGCCATATCTCGACCACGCGGCCACCACTCCGATGCTGCCCGAGGCGATCGCCGCCATGAGCGCGCACCTCGGGGTGGTCGGCAATGCCTCCTCGCTGCACGCGGCCGGCCGTCGGGCCCGCCGGGTGGTGGAGGAGTCCCGCGAGTCGCTGGCCGGGTCGCTCGGCGCCCGGCCCAGTGAGATCGTGCTGACCGGCGGCGGCACCGAGTCCGACAACCTCGCGGTGAAGGGCCTGTACTGGGCCCGGCGGGACGCCGACCCGGCCCGCCGCCGGGTGCTGTGCAGCCCGGTCGAGCACCACGCGGTGCTGGACGCGGTGCACTGGCTCTCCGAGCACGAGGGCGCCCGGGTCGAGTACCTCCCGGTGGACGGCTACGGCAGGGTGCACCCCGAGGCGCTCCGGGATGCGGTCGAGCGGGATCCGGCCTCGGTCGCGCTGATCACCGTGATGTGGGCCAACAACGAGGTCGGCACCCTCCAGCCGATCCACGAACTCGTCGCGGTGGCGCAGGAGTTCGGCATCCCGATGCACGCCGACGCGGTGCAGGCGCTGGGTCAGGTGCCGGTCTCGTTCGCCGAGTCCGGCCTCGACGCGCTGACCGTCACCGGGCACAAGGTCGGCGGTCCGTACGGGGTCGGCGCGCTGCTGCTCGGCCGGGGCGTCACCCCGGTGCCGCTGCTGCACGGCGGCGGCCAGGAGCGCGACGTGCGGTCCGGGACGTTGGACGTGCCCGCCGCCGCCGGCTTCGCCGCCGCCGCCGAGCTCGCGGTCGCCCGCCGGGCCGAGCACGCCGTGGCGGTCGCCGCGCTCCGGGACGAGCTGGTCGCCGAGGTGCTCCGGGTGGTCCCGGACGCGGTGCTGAACGGCGACCCGGCGGCGGCCGGCCGGCTGCCCGCCAACGCGCACTTCTCCTTCCCCGGCTGCGAGGGCGACGCGCTGCTGATGCTGCTGGACGCCCAGGGCATCGAGTGCTCCACCGGCTCGGCCTGCTCGGCCGGCGTGCCGCAGCCCAGCCACGTCCTGCTGGCGCTGGGCGCCGACCCGCTGCTGGCCAGGGCCTCCCTCCGGTTCTCGCTGGGCCACACCTCGACCCGGGCGGACGTCGCGGCGCTGGCCGCCGCGATCGGCCCCGCCGTGCTGCGGGCCCGGAACGCCGGACTGGCAGCCGCGGCCCGGCGCTGAACACGTACCCTGGACGGCATCATGACTGACTTCCCCGGTGCTCCCGTGTCCCCTGGCAATGGCCGGCTCCGCGTGCTCGCGGCGATGTCCGGCGGCGTCGACTCGGCGGTGGCCGCCGCGCGGGCGGTGGCGGCCGGGCACGAGGTGACCGGCGTGCACCTGGCGCTGTCCTCGAACCCGCAGTCCTTCCGGACCGGCGCCCGGGGCTGCTGCACCATCGAGGACTCCCGGGACGCCCGGCGGGCCGCCGACGTGATCGGCATCCCGTTCTACGTCTGGGACCTGGCCGAGCGGTTCCGCGAGGACGTGATCGACGACTTCGTCGCGGAGTACGCGGCCGGGCGGACCCCGAACCCCTGCCTGCGCTGCAACGAGAAGATCAAGTTCGCCGCGCTGCTGGACAAGGCGATCGCGCTCGGCTTCGACGCGGTGTGCACCGGGCACTACGCCCGGATCGTCGATCTCCCGTCCGGGGAGCGGCAGTTGCACCGCGCGGTGGACATGGCCAAGGACCAGTCCTACGTGCTCGGGGTGCTCGACGCGGACCAGCTCGCGCACTCGCTCTTCCCACTCGGTGACACCACCAAGGACCTGATCCGGGTGGAGGCCGAGCAGCGCGGCCTGGCCGTCGCCAAGAAGCCGGACAGCCACGACATCTGCTTCATCGCCGACGGTGACACCCAGGGCTTCCTGGCCAAGCACCTCGGCACCGCCACCGGCGACATCGTCGACGCCGACGGCAGCAAGCTCGGCGAGCACGACGGGGCGTACGGCTTCACCATCGGCCAGCGCAAGGGCCTGCGGATCGGCACCCCGGCCGCCGACGGCAAGCCCCGGTACGTGCTGGACATCTCGCCGGTGAACAACACCGTGACGGTCGGCCCGGCCGAGGGTCTCGACGTGTTCGGCCTGACCGCGATCCGCCCGCGCTGGTGCGGCGAGGCGCCGGCCGGCGAGGGCTCCTACACCGCCCAGCTCCGCGCCCACGGCGACGAGGTCCCGGTCACCGCCACGCTGACCGACGGCGAGCTGCACGTCCGGCTCGCCACCCCGGCCCGGGGGATCGCCCCCGGCCAGGCCGTGGTCCTCTACGACGGCACCCGGGTGCTCGGCTCGGCCACCATCGCGAGCACCGAACGGCGCCCGGTCAGCGCGTGACCGGATGGGCCGCGCCCAGGTCCACCTGGTAGACCTGGGGCACTATGAACATCACTGTTTTCTGTTCCGCGTACTCGCTCGACGAGAAGTACACCGCCCCCGCGGCCGAGTTCGCCCGGCTGCTCGGTGCCGGTGGCCACACCCTGGTCTGGGGCGGCTCGCACGCCGGGCTGATGGGGTTGCTGGCCGACGGGGTCAAGGAGGCCGGCGGGCGGCTGGTCGGGATCTCGGTGGAGTTCCTGGCGCACAAGACCTACGAGGGCGCCGACGAGCTGGTGATGACGCGTGACCTGGCCGAGCGGAAGGCGCACTTGCTGTCCCGGGCGGACGCGCTGGTGGTGCTGGTCGGCGGGCTGGGGACGCTGGACGAGATCACCGAGGTGCTGGAGCTGAAGAAGCACGCGCTGCACGACAAGCCGGTGGTGGTGCTCGACACCGAGGGCTTCTACGGCGGTCTGCGCACCCAGCTGGACCGGATGGACGCCGAGGGCTTCCTGCCCCGCCCGCTGGCCGAACTGATCAGCTTCGCGGCCGAGCCGGCCGAGGCGCTGGCCCTGCTGGAGGAGAAGAACTGATGGGTGCGCACCTGATCACCGGAGCCGGTTCGGGCATCGGCGCGGTCGTCGCCGAGCGGCTGGCCGAGCGCGGCGAGCAGCTCTGGCTGGTGGCCCGGGACGCCCGGCGCGGGGCGGAGCTGCGGGCCCGCTTCCCCGGCAGCCGGACCCTGGTCGGCAACCTGGCCGACCCGGCGAAGCTGTCCTGGGCGCTCGGGCAGCAGGAGCTGCCGATCGAGCTGGACTCGATCCTGCACATCGCGGGCGTGGTCCAGCTCGGCGAGGTCGGCGATCTGCCGGTCAAGGCCTGGCAGGAGCAGCTGAACGTCAACCTGGTCGCCCCGGCCGAGCTCACCCGGCTGCTGCTGCCGTCGCTCCGGCAGGCCCGGGGCCACGTGGTCTTCGTCAACTCCGGGGCCGGCCTGCGGGCCGACGCCACCTGGGGGGCGTACGCGGCCAGCAAGTTCGGGCTGCGGGCGCTGGCGGACTCGCTGCGGGTCGAGGAGCACGGGTACGGCGTCCGGGTCACCTCGGTCTACCCGGGGCGGACGGCCACCGCGATGCAGCTGAAGGTGCACCAGCAGGAGGGCAAGGAGTACGACCCGGCCCGCTGGATCGCGCCCGAGTCGGTGGCGACGGCGATCCTCACCGCGCTGGACCTGCCCCGGGACGCCGAGATCACCGATCTCACGGTCCGTCCTGGCACCTAGGCAGGTGCTTCGGGTCTCCGGTCCGGGGGCTCGGGGATCGGCGACGGTTCGTGGCCGGCAGGTGTCACTGCGAAAGTGCCTGACCATCCACCCGACGATCACCCTGCACGGGTCGGCGTCGCGGTTCCCCGAGCCCCTGGCGGTGCACCCGGTGCCATAGGCTCGGCCGGGTGAGCACTCAAGTGGGTTTCCCCGAGTTGGTCGGTGCGGCGACCGGGATCGGTTCGCTGCCGGGTACGGATGCGCGGGAGGCGGCGCGGACCGTCGTCGGTGCGTTGGAGTTCCTGCCGCAGCTGCCCGAGCTGCCCGCCCGGGGGCCCGGGGCGGACATGATCGGACGCGGGGCCGGCCTGCTGGTCGAGCTGTTCGCGCAGACCGAGCCGAGCGGCTGGCGGTTCGCCGACCGGCCCGGGCGGGACACCAAGCGGGCGCACTCCTGGCTGGGCGAGGACCTGGACGCGCTGGAGGAGTTCACCCAGGGGTACCGGGGTGCGCTGAAGGTGCAGGCGGTCGGGCCGTGGACGCTGGCCGCCTCGATCGAACTGCGCAACGGCGAGAAGGCGTTGCGCGACCGGGGCGCCTGCCTGGGGATCGCCGAGTCGCTCACCGAGGGACTGCGCCGGCACCTGGAGGACGTCCGGCGGCGGATCCCCGGCGCGCAGGTGGTGCTCCAGCTGGACGAGCCCTCGCTGCCCGCCGTGCTGGCCGGTGACGTGAAGACGGCCAGCGGCTTCCAGCGGCTGCGGTCGGTGGACCGGCAGGTCGCCGAGGAGGTGCTGCGGAGCGTGGTCTCGGGGCTGGACGCGCCGGTCGTGGTGCACAGCTGCGCACCGGGCGTGCCGATCCCGCTGCTGCGCCGGGCCGGGGTGGCCGGGATCTCGCTGGACTTCGGCCTGCTGACGGAGCGTGATGACGACGACCTGGGCGAGGCGGTCGAGGCCGGCACGGTGATCCTGGCCGGTGTGGTGCCCTCCACCGACCAGGGAATGTCGGATCCGGCCGGTAGTGTCCAGGGGGTCAGGACGTTGTGGCGCAGGTTGGGGCTGTCCCCGGAGCTGCTGGGCCGCCGGGTGCTGGTGACACCGACCTGCGGGTTGGCGGGGGCTTCGCCCGCGTACGCGCGGACGGCGCTGTCACTCAGCGCTAGGGCGGCGCAGAGCCTGGTCGACAACCCGGAGTAGCACCCGCCAATTTTTCATCTGGAGGACGCGGTGGCGGTCGAGGGCTGGGAGGACGTTCCGGCGGAGGTGCGCAAGCGCCACGCGGAGCTGGCGGCCGAGGTCGAGGGGCACCGCGTCCGGTACTACGAGCAGGACGCGCCGACCGTCACCGACGCCGACTTCGACCGCCTGATGCGGGAGTTGGAGGCGATCGAGGCCGAGCACCCGGTGCTGGTCACGCCCGACTCGCCGACCCAGAAGGTCGGCGGAGCGCCCACCGAGCAGTTCGCCGAGGTGGAGCACCGCGAGCGGCTGCTCAGCCTGGACAACGCGATGGACGACGAGGAGCTGGCCGCCTGGGCCGACCGGGTGGCCCGCGAGCTGGACGGCCTCGAGTACCACTACCTGTGCGAGCTCAAGGTGGACGGCCTGGCCGTCAACCTCACCTACGAGCACGGCCGGCTGGTGCAGGCCGCCACCCGGGGCACCGGCCGGGTCGGCGAGGACATCACCGCCAACGTCCGCACCATCAAGGAGATCCCGCACCAGCTCAAGGGCGAGCACCTCCCCGCCCTGGTGGAGATCCGCGGCGAGGTCTACCTGCCGACCGAGGCGTTCGCCGAGCTGAACGCCTCGCTGGCGGCGGAGAACGAGCGCCGGCAGGCGGTCAACGAGCAGCGCGAGCGCGAGGGCAAGCGCCCCGGTGCGCTGCTCAGACTGTTCGCCAACCCCCGGAACGCGGCGGCCGGTTCGCTCCGCCAGAAGGACCCGCTGGTCACCGCCTCCCGCCCGCTGCACATGGTGGTGCACGGCATCGGCGCCCGGGAGGGCTTCGACATCGACTGCCAGTCGCACGCCTACCAGCTGCTGCACGACTGGGGTCTGCCGACCGCCCGGCACAACCGGGTGGTGGGCACGCTGGACGAGGTGCGCGCCTTCATCGCGCAGTTCGGCGAGCAGCGGCACTCGGTGGAGCACGAGATCGACGGCGTGGTCGTCAAGGTGGACGAGATCCCGCTGCAGGGCAGGCTCGGTGCCACCTCCAAGTCGCCGCGCTGGGCGATCGCCTGGAAGTACCCGCCGGAGGAGGTCAACGGCCGGCTCGCCAAGATCGAGGTCGGCATCGGCCGCACCGGCCGGGCCACCCCGTACGCGGTGCTGGCCGAGCCGGTCAAGGTCGCGGGCTCGATGGTGCAGTACGCCACCCTGCACAACCAGGACGTGGTCAAGGCCAAGGGCGTGCTGATCGGCGACACCATCGTGCTGCGCAAGGCCGGGGACGTGATCCCGGAGATCCTCGGCCCGGTCGAGGACCTGCGGGACGGCTCCGAGCAGCCGTTCGAGATGCCGACGCACTGCCCCGAGTGCGGCTCCGGGCTGCGCCCGATGAGCGAGGGTGACATCGACCTGCGCTGCCCGAACGCGCAGGGCTGCCCGGCCCAGATCCGGGAGCGGATCGCCTACCTGGGCGGCCGCGAGTCGCTGGATGTCGAGGGGCTCGGGTACGTCGCCGCCACCGCGCTGACCCAGCCGCTGGAGCCCAAGGAGCCCCCGGTCACCAACGAGGGCGACATCTTCGGCCTGACCATGGAGCAGCTGCTGCCGATCAAGGTCCGGGTGCTGGAGCCGAAGACCGGCATGCCCAAGCTGGACGACCGGACGGGCCAGGAGAAGGTGGTTCCCTTCTTCGCCAATCTCAAGGGCGAGCCGAAGAAGTCCGCCACCGTGCTGCTGGACAACCTGGAGAAGGCCAAGGACCGTCCGCTCTGGCGTTTTCTGAACGGTCTGTCGATCCGTCATGTCGGCCCGGTCGCCGCTCAGGCGCTGGCCAGGGAGTTCCGCGACCTGGACCGGATCTTCGCGGCGACCGAGGAGGAGCTGGCCGCCGCCGAGGGGGTCGGCCCGATCATCGCCAAGGCGATCAAGGAGTGGTACGAGGAGGACTGGCACCTGGAGATCCTCCGGAAGTGGCGGGAGGCCGGGGTCCGGTTCGTCGAGGAGAGCACCGAGGACGAGGGCCCCCGCCCGCTGGAGGGGCTGACCGTGGTGGTCACCGGCACGCTGGCCGGGCACACCAGGGACGGCGCCAAGGAGGCCCTCACCTCGCGCGGGGCCAAGGTGACCGGGTCGGTGTCGAAGAAGACCGACTTCGTGGTGGCCGGTGACAACCCCGGGTCGAAGTACGACAAGGCGGTACAGCTCGGGCTCGCGGTGCTGGACGACGCCGGGTTCGCCGTCCTGCTGACGGCCGGTCCGGAGGCGGCCCGGGCCCATCTGGGCATCGAACCGGACGGGCCCGGCCCGGCCGAGGAGGCCGCGGAGACCCCGGCCGAGGGCTGAGGCGCCGTTACCTTCCTGATGCCTCGTCAGCGGGGTCTGTCCGAAAGAAACCGGGCATTCTGTCAGTGTGCGGCATCCCGAGGGGGCGTTCCGGCTTCCGCGTGTCCAGGGTTGTCCGAAAGTCCGCCTTACCGGTCGGACACCGGCTTACCCTTAGAGCGACACTGTGTCAGCAGGGGCGGTCGGCACCGGGGTTGCAGCCGGTACCACTGGGGGCCGTCCGATGACTGGCGCCTGCCGGCTCTCCGGGTGTCGCACCGAAAGGCGGCCTGAACGGGGCGGGCCCGACGGAGGACAGGTCTTATGGATCGTACGACCGGCGGCGCGCCCACACGCCCGCCGCAGGGGGTGGCGGGTGCGGTCCTGCTGCTCGGCGTGCTGTTGGCCGGTGCGGCACCGCTGATCCCGCTCGCCGTCCTGGTCTACCGGCACGAGCCCGAGCTGCTGCCGCTCTTCGCGGTGCCGGTGGCGGTGCTGGTGGCGGCCTGGCGGATCGCCCGGGACCGGGCCCGGGACCAGCTCACGGACCCGCTGACCGATCTGCCGAACCGTCATGCCCTGCTGCTGGCCGCCCAGGAGGCGATCGCCGAGCACGGCGGCGACCAGGACTGGAACGTCGGCCTGATCCTGCTCGACCTGGACCGGTTCAGGTCCCTCAACGACGCGCTCGGCCACACCGCCGGTGACCGGCTGCTGGTGCACATCGCCCGCCGCCTGCACCGGGCGCTGCGCTCGGGCACCCACAACCCCGGCCGGGACGATCCGGACGACGTGTTCTCCAGCCTGCCGCCGCCGGTGCAGCACAGCCTGCGCCCGGTGGTGGCCCGGATGGGCGGCGACGAGTTCGCCGTCCTGCTCCCCGGGGTCGGCCGTCCCGACACCCTGGAGCGGGTCGCCAAGGCGCTGATCGCCGAACTCGCCGCGCCGATCCGCCTCGACGGGCTGCTGCTGGTGCTGGAGGCCAGTGCCGGGGTCTGCGTCTACCCGGCGCACGCCCAGGACGCCGAGGCGCTGCTCCGCCGGGCCGACGTGGCGATGGCGCACGCCCAGCGCCGCCGGACCGGGGTCGAGCAGTACGACGAGACCCGGGACCTTGACACGCCGTACCGGATCGGCCTGCTGGGCGACCTGCGGCGGGCCCTGGAGACCAACGAGGTGCAGCTGCACTACCAGCCGAAGGTCGCCTTCGACGGGCGGGTGGTCGGCCTGGAGGCGCTGCTCCGCTGGGAGCGGCCCGGCCAGGGGCGGGTGGCGCCGGACGAGTTCATCGGCCTGGCCGAGTCCAGCGGTCTGATGCCCCGGCTGACCGACTACGTGCTGGAGACGGCGGTCGGCCAGCTGGCGATCTGGCGCTCGCAGGGCCTGGAGGTCCAGGTCGCGGTCAACGTCTCGCCCCGGGACGTGCTCAACCCCGGCTTCGCCGACCGGGTGGCCGGGCACCTCACCCGGCATCAGGTGCCCGCCGCCGCACTCCAGCTGGAGATCACCGAGCGGCTGCTGCTCGACGACTCCCGGCTGGCCGCCGACACCCTGGCCGAGCTGCGGCGGTACGGGGTCGGCATGTCGCTGGACGACTTCGGGACCGGGCACTCCTCGCTGGTACGGCTGCGCTCGCTGCCGGTCGGCGAGCTGAAGATCGACCGGTCCTTCGTCTCCCGGATGGTGGCCGACGACCACGACGCGGCGGTGGTCCGCTGCTCGGTGGAGCTGGCCCACTCGCTCGGCCTGACCGTGGTCGCCGAGGGCGTCGAGGACGACGAGACCTGGGAGCAGCTGCACAGCATGGGCGTGGACGCGGTCCAGGGCTGGCTGGTCTCCGCCGCACTCCCGGCCGACCAGGCCACCGCCTGGCTGATGGTGCACCGCACCGGTGCCCCGGCGGTCGAGCTGCTCGCCCCGCCGGCCCTGCCGCCGGTACCGCAGTAACCAGCCCCGCCGGCCTCAGGAGCGTGACCTGAACAGGAGCGGGTCACGTTCGAGCGTGTCTGAACGTCAGAACAGGCTCGAACATGACCGTTTCCTGCGGCGATCACGCCCCCGAGGTCGGCGTCGCCGTTCCCCGAGCCCCTGCGGGGCTCGATGGCGGGTTCGCGATTGCCCATAGGATGGGCCCCAAGAAAGAGGCCGGGCAGGTCACCAAGCGCCCGGTCCGACCGGAACTCACCTTGAGGATCGCTGCATGCCTGGCATCACGCGCGAGGAGGTCGCCCACCTCGCCCGGCTGTCGCGTCTGGAGCTGCAGGCCGAAGAGCTGGACCACTTCGCCGAGCAGCTCGACGTGATCATCGGCGCGGTCGCCCGCGTTTCCGAGGTCGCCGGACAGGACGTCCCGCCGACCTCCCACCCGCTGCCGCTGACCAACGTCATGCGCGCCGACGTGGTGCGGCCGTCGCTCACTCCGGAGCAGGCGCTGTCCGGCGCCCCCGCCGTCGAGGAGCAGCGTTTCCGCGTGCCGCAGATCCTCGGGGAGGACTGATCACCATGACCGAACTGATCAAGCGGACGGCCGCCGAGACCGCAGCCGCCATCGCCTCCGGCGAGGTCTCCGCCGTCGATGTCGCCCAGGCGCACCTGGACCGGATCGACGCCGTCGACAAGAAGGTCAACGCCTTCCTGCACGTGGACACCGAGGGTGCGCTGAGCGCCGCCCGCGCGGTGGACGAGAAGCGCGCCCGCGGCGAGCAGCTCGGCCCGCTGGCCGGTGTGCCGCTCGCGCTGAAGGACGTCTTCACCACCAAGGGCGTGCCCACCACCTGCGGCTCCAAGATCCTCGAAGGCTGGGTCCCGCCGTACGACGCCACCCTGACGACCCGTCTGAAGGACGCGGGCGTGGTGATCCTGGGCAAGACCAACATGGACGAGTTCGCGATGGGCTCCTCCACCGAGAACTCGGCCTACGGGCCGACCGGCAACCCGTGGGACCTCTCCCGGATCCCCGGCGGCTCCGGCGGCGGCTCGGCGGCGGCGCTGGCCGCGTACCAGGCCCCGCTGGCGATCGGCACCGACACCGGCGGCTCGATCCGTCAGCCCGGCGCCGTCACCGGCACCGTGGGCGTGAAGCCGACCTACGGTTCGGTCTCCCGCTACGGCCTGGTCGCGTTCTCCTCCTCGCTGGACCAGGGCGGTCCGTGCGCCCGTACGGTGCTGGACACCGCGCTGCTGCACGAGGCGATCGCCGGTCACGACCCGCTGGACTCCACCTCGATCGACGCGCCGGTCCCGGCCGTGGTCGAGGCCGCCAAGCGCGGCGAGGTCCGCGGCATGCGGATCGGTGTGGTCAAGGAGTTCGCCGGCGAGGGCTACCAGCCCGGCGTGATGCAGCGGTTCAACGAGAGCGTCGAGCTGCTCCGCGAGCTGGGCGCCGAGATCGTCGAGGTCTCCTGCCCGTCCTTCACCCTGGCGCTGCCCGCCTACTACCTGATCGCGCCCAGCGAGGCCAGCTCCAACCTGGCCCGCTTCGACGCGATGCGGTACGGCCTGCGGGTCGGCGACGACGGCACCCGCTCGGCCGAGGACGTCACCGCCCTCACCCGTGAGGCGGGCTTCGGCGCCGAGGTCAAGCGCCGGATCATCCTCGGCACCTACGCCCTCTCCTCGGGCTACTACGACGCCTACTACGGCTCGGCCCAGAAGGTCCGCACCCTGATCTCGCGCGACTTCGACGCGGCCTTCGCCGGTGTCGACGTGCTGATCTCGCCGACCACCCCGACCACCGCCTTCCCGATCGGCGAGCGTGCCGACGACCCGATGGCGATGTACCTGGCCGACCTGTGCACCATCCCGTCGAACCTCGCGGGCAACGCGGCCATGTCGCTGCCCTGCGGCCTCGCGCCGGAGGACAATCTCCCGGTTGGCCTGCAGATCATCGCCCCCGCGATGGCGGACGACCGCCTGTACCGCGTGGGCGGCGCCGTCGAGGCCGCACTCAACGACAAGTGGGGACACCCCCTGCTGGAGGAGGCACCGGCACTGTGAGCAGCATCGAGAAGGCCAAGGGGTTCAAGAAGTCCAAGCCGGGCCTGTGGCTGTCCATCGGCACCAGCGCCTTCGGCGCGGTCTCGATCGTCAAGGACGTCAAGAAGGCCCGTGGCGAGAACGACACCCTCAAGCTGATCAACGCCCTGGTCGGCGCCGCCGCGCTGATCACCGGCACCGCACTTCTCGTCCGTGAGCTCAAGCGGCTCGGTGACGACGACGTGCTGCTGGGCTGACGGACCTCCAAGACTCAACTGAAGGGGACGCTGTGAGCGTCATTAGCCTGGTCTCGTACGAGGACGCACTCACCTCGTACGACCCGGTGATGGGCCTTGAGGTCCATGTCGAGCTGGGTACCAAGACCAAGATGTTCTGCGGCTGCTCGACCGAGCTGGGCGCCGAGCCCAACTCGCAGACCTGCCCGACCTGCCTCGGCCTGCCCGGCTCGCTGCCGGTGGTCAACGCGATCGGTGTGGAGTCGGCGATCAAGATCGGCCTCGCGCTGAACTGCGAGATCGCGGAGTGGTGCCGGTTCGCCCGGAAGAACTACTTCTACCCGGACATGCCGAAGAACTTCCAGACCTCGCAGTACGACGAGCCGATCGCCTTCAACGGCTACCTCGACGTGCAGTTGGAGGACGGCTCGACCTTCCGGGTCGAGATCGAGCGTGCCCACATGGAGGAGGACACCGGCAAGTCCTCGCACATCGGTGGCGCGACCGGCCGGATCCACGGCGCCTCGCACTCGCTGCTGGACTACAACCGGGCCGGCATCCCGCTGATCGAGATCGTCACCAAGCCGATCGAGGGCGCGGGCGACCGGGCTCCGGAGGTGGCGAAGGCGTACGTGGCCGAGCTGCGTGAGCTGATCAAGGCGCTGGACGTCTCCGAGGCCCGGATGGACAAGGGCCAGATGCGCTGCGACGTGAACCTGTCGCTGCGTCCGCACGGCCGGGAGAAGTTCGGCACCCGCTCGGAGACCAAGAACGTCAACTCGCTGCGCAGCGTGGAGCGGGCGGCCCGGTTCGAGATCCGCCGGCACGCCACGGTGCTCGACGACGGCGGCACCATCGTCCAGGAGACCCGGCACTTCCACGAGGAGGACGGCTCCACCACGGCCGGCCGGATCAAGGACAACGCCGAGGACTACCGGTACTTCCCGGAGCCCGACCTGGTCCCGATCGCGCCCGCGCGCGACTGGGTCGAGGAACTGCGGGCCGGGCTGCCCGAGCTGCCCCGGGTCCGCCGGGCCCGGCTGCAGGCCGAGTGGGGCGTGACGGACCAGGACATGCAGTCCATCCTCAACGCCGGTGCGGTGGAGCCGATCCTGGAGACCATCGCGGCCGGTGCGCCGGCCGACCAGGCCCGCAAGTGGTGGCTGGGCGAGCTGGCCCGCCGGGCCAACGAGACCGGCATCGAGCTCACCGACCAGCCGATCACCCCGGCCCAGGTGGCCCGGGTCTGCGCGCTGGTGGCCGAGGGCAAGCTGAACGACAAGCTGGCCCGGCAGGTCATCGAGGCCGTGCTGGCCGGTGAGGGCGAGCCGGACGCGGTGGTCGAGGCCCGCGGCCTGGCCGTGGTCTCGGACGACTCCGCGCTCGGCGCGGCGGTCGACCAGGCGATCGCCGAGAACGGCGCGATCGCCGACAAGATCCGGGACGGCAAGATCGCCGCCGTCGGCGCCCTGGTCGGGGCGGTCATGAAGACCACCCGCGGTCAGGCCGACGCCGCGAAGGTCAAGGACATGATCTTCGAGAAGCTGGGGGTCACCCCCGAGTAAGCAGGGGTACCTAGGCCGTTCGGGACCGCCCGCTCCGTACTCACGGGGCGGGCGGTCCTCGTCTAAGGACCTGACGGCCGGGAACATGCGGCATGCTCCCGATGTGGTGACCCCCCTCAGCGGAGGAAGCTCGTAGCAGGACGAAGGACCGGCCGACCGAGGCCGGGACGGTCCGCCGAGGAGGGGCATCACCATGATCGAGTACGAGCTGATCCAGGCCCGGTCGCAGGAGCTGCAGCGGCTGGCCAGGCACGACGCGCTGGTCCGGGAGGCGCTGGGCGCGGTGGCCCGCGAGGACCGCCCGAGCCTGCGCAGCGGCCTGCGCAGAGCGCTGGAAAACCGCCGGGTACGGGCCCTGAGTCCGCGCCCGCAGCTCCACCGGGGCTGAGCTGAGGGTACGAATGCTGACAGACCCTCACAGCCCGACCGCCACCCGTCCGAGCGGCGCGGTATCCGCTCGGACGGTGTCGGCGGCCTGTGGCATGCTCAGCGCCATGGAGCAGATATCGGTGAGCCCGGTCTTCGTCGGACGCGGCACCGAGATCGGCACCCTGAACGCTGCGCTGCGCCGGGCGGCGGCCGGTCAGCCGCAGGCGGTGCTGGTCGGTGGCGAGGCCGGGGTGGGCAAGACCAGGCTGGTCGAGGAGTTCCTGACCGCCGCCTGCGGGCCCGGCGTGGTCACCACGCTGGGCGGCTGCCTGGAGGTGGGCGCCGAGGGCCTGCCGTACGCACCGCTGGCCACCGCGCTGCGCCGGCTGCACCGCAGCCTGGGGGTCGAGCTGGAGCGGGCCGCGCAGGGCATGGAGGGGCACCTCACCCGCCTGCTGCCGGAGTTCGGCGCCGACGACACCGAGCCCAACGACGAGTTCAGCCGGGCCCAGCTGTTCGAGCACACCGCCCGGCTGTTCGAGCGGCTCTCCGTCGATCGGACGATCGTGCTGGTGGTCGAGGACCTGCACTGGTCCGACCGGTCCACCCGGGAGCTGCTCGCCTACCTGATCCGCACCCTGCACCGGGCCCGGGTGCTGATCGTCGCCACCTACCGCTCCGACGACCTGCACCGCAGGCACCCGCTGCGCCCGTTCCTGGCCGAGCTGGACCGGCTGCGCACCGTGCAGCGGGTGGAGCTCTACCGGTTCGAACGCGGCGAGGTGGCGGCCCAGCTCGCGGGCATCCTCGGCACCGACACCCTCGACCGGCAGCTGGTGGACCGGATCCACCGGCGCTCGGAGGGCAATCCGTTCTTCGTCGAGGAGCTGGCCGGCGCCCACCGGGACGGCTGCGACACCGGCCTCACCGACTCGCTCCGCGACCTGCTGCTGGTCCGGGTCGAGGCGCTCCCGGACCAGACCCAGCGGATGCTGCGGATCGCCGCCGAGGGCGGCTCGTACGTCGAACACGCCCTGCTGGAGGCGGTGCTGGACGAGAGCGAGGACGTCCTGATCGACGCGCTGCGCAATGCCGTCGGGGTCAACGTGCTGCGCCCGGACACCGACGGCGAGGGGTACCGGTTCCGGCACGCGCTGGTGCGCGAGGCGATCTCGGACGACCTGCTGCCCGGCGAGCGGTACCGGATCAACCGCAGGTACGCCACCGCTCTGGAGCAGGACGGCTCGCTGGCCTGCAACAACGGCCTGCCCGCCCGGCTGGCCAACTACTGGTACCACGCGCACGACCCCGGCCGGGCGCTGCCGACCGCGCTGGAGGCCGCCCGGGTGGCCCGGCGGCGGAATGCCTTCGCCGAGCAACTGGGCATGCTGGAGCGGGCGTTGGAGCTCTGGGACGAGGTCTCCGACGAGGTCAGGGCGGAGAACCTGCGCCCCGCCGACTGGGCCGGGACGTACCCGCCGTGCGGCCACGCGGGCGGAGCCTGCCGGCTGCTGCACCTGGTCGACGTACTGGCGGAGGCGGTGCTGGCGGCCCGCCGGGCCGGGGACCGGGACCGCGGCCTCAGCCTGGCCAAGCGGGCCTTCAAGCTGCTGGACGAGGAGGCCGAGCCGGAGCGCGCCGCCTGGTTCCGGATGCAGCGCGCGCTGATGCTCGGTCACCTCCGGCGCAGCGGCAGCGACGAGGAGATCGAGCGGGCCCAGCAGCTGGTGGCCGGTCTGCCGGCGTCGCCGGTGCAGGCCGAGGTGTTCGCGCTGGCCGCAGGGCACGCGATGCTCGGTGACCCGGTCGAGGCCGACCGGGAGCTGGCCGAGCGGGCCGTCGCGATCGCCCGCGAGGTCGGTGCCGACGCGGTCGAGCAGCACGCCCGGATGACCCTGGGCAACCTGTCCGCCTACTTCGGCGAGCCGGAGGCCGGGCTCGCGCTGCTCACCGACGCGGTCGAGCGGAGCCGGCGCACCGGCCCGGTGGACGTGCTCTGCCGGGGGCTCAACAACCTCTCCAGCCTGCTGCTCGGTCTCGGCCGGGCGGCCGAGGCCGAGGCGCTGGCCCGGGAGGGCCTGGCCGTCGCCCGGGGGAACGGGCTGCTCGCCAACATCGGCGCCCTGCTGACCGGGAATCTGGTCGAGTCGCTGCTCGCCCTCGGCCACCCGGCCGAGGCCGAACAGCTGCTGGCCGAGCTGGAGGACGACCCGACGGCCCGCGCGTACCACCCGTTCCTGGACCGGCTGCGAGCCGAACTCCGGCTGGACCAGGGGGATCTGGCCGCCGCCGAGGAGTACCTGGAGCGGGCCAGGGTGGCCGGGCGGCAGGTCCGGCAGGCCCAGCACGACCTGCCGCTGGCCCGGCTGGCGATGCGGGTCGCGACCAGGGCCGGCCGGCCGCTGCAGGCCAGGGCCGAACTGCTCGCGGTCCTCGACCACCTGGCCGACCGCCCGACCGACCGGGGCCTCTCCGACGGCTGCCTGTACGGGCTGCTCCCGGTGCTGGTGGAGGGCGCGGCGGGAGAGGCCGACTCGCGGGGCTCGGCGGCCGCCGATCTCGGGCGCCCGGTGGTGCTGCGGCGGGTCGCCGAGGTGGCGGCCCAGCTGCGTCCCCGGACGGCGCTGCACCGGGGCTGGGCCGCGCTGCTGGCGGCCGAGCTGGCCCGGGCCGAGGAGACGGACACCCCGGAGCAGTGGGCCGCAGTGGTGCGGCAGTTGCGCGACACCGGTCTCGGCTGCCCGCTCGGGCAGGCGCTCTACCGGCAGGCCGAGGCGCTGCTGACGGCCGGCCGCCGGGAGGCGGCGGTCGAGCCGCTGCGCGAGGTCCAGGCCCTGGCGACCGCGGGCCGGTACCTGCGCCAGGACATCGGCCGGCTGACCGCCAGGTCCGGGCTGTCGCTGGCCGCCCAACCGGTGTCAGCCGCCCGTCCGGCCCAACCTGCCGAGCCCGCCGACCAGTTCGGCCTCACCCCGCGCGAGCGGGACGTGCTGCACCGGCTGGCCCAGGGGCGGACCAACCGGCAGATCGCCGAGGAGCTCTACATCTCCCCGAAGACCGCCAGCGTGCACGTCTCCAACATCCTGGCCAAGCTCTCGGTCGGCAGCCGGGGCGAGGCCGCCGCGCTGGCCCACCGACTGCACCTGCTCGGCGCCTGAACGGGCGTCAACTGCCCTGCGGTGCGGGCTTGTCGGGGCAGCTCCGGGCTGCTCCGACGGGCCCGGCCGAGCCGCCCCGAGCCCCGCGCGCCCCCGTCGTGCGCTGCGGCCAACCGGGGCGATCCCGTCAAGAGTGGGGCACAACGCCACCCGAGCCCCATTACTCTAAGTTGAGTGTGCGTGTCATTGAGTGACGGAAGTGGTGTAAGGTCCCGAGAGGGAACACCGGCAAGGCGTGGGGGAGAGGTCGAGTGAACTTCCACCCGAGCCGCCTCCCCGGCCTGCTGTTGGTGCTGCTCTGCCTCGGGTACGCCCTGGGCGCCGCCGTCGGCTGGGGGTCGCCGGAACTCGCGCTGTTCATGGGCGACTTCGGCCTGGCCGGGGCGGCCCTGGCGGCCGCACTGTCCTGTCTGCTGCACGCCTGCGCGGCCGGTGGCCCGGCCCGGCCGGCCTGGCTGCTGTTCGGCCTGTCCTCCCTGATGGTGGCGGTCGGCAACGGCACCTGGGGCTGGTACGAGGTGGTGCTCGGCACCACGCTGCCGGAGCGTTCGCCCGCCGAGTACGCCTTCCTGCTGTTCGCCCCGCTCGCCATCATCGGGCTGACCGTGCTGGCCCAGCGGCCCCGGACGGCGGCCGGCTGGCTCTGCCTGCTGCTGGACGGCTGGCTGGTCGCCGGTTCGCTGTTCACCCTGAGCTGGAGCCTGGCGCTCGGCCGGGTCGCGGCGGGGGAGGGGCAGGATCCGCTCCGGATGGCGCTCAACCTGGCCTACCCGGTGCTGGACATCCTGCTGGTCAGCCTGGTGGTCGGGCTGCGGTTCCGGAGCCGGGACGGCAACCGGGCCGCCGTGCACACCGCGATGGTCGGCCTGGCCGTCACCGTGGTCTGCGACGCCCTGTTCACCTCGCCCGAGCTGCGCAGCAGTTACCACTCCGGCGAGCTGCTGGACGCGGGCTGGTTCGCCGGCAGCGTGCTGCTGGCCTGGGCGCCCTGGGCCACCCGCGGCCGGTTCGCCCCGAGCCGGGAGCACCCCTCGGTCGGCGGTGCCCCGCGCCGTCGGGTCTCCTCCACCTTCAGCGCGCTCACCCCGTACGTCGCGGCGGCGGTCTGCACCGCGGGGATCCTCTACAACGCGCTCGGCGGCCACGCGCTGGACCGGGTGGTGGTGGCCGCGGCCTGCACGGTCGGTCTGGCGCTGATCGTCCGGCAGGGCGTGATACTCCTCGACAACCTCTCGCTGGCCCAGGAACTCGCCCACAAGGAGGCGCACTTCCGCTCCCTGGTGCAGGGCTCCAGCGACGTGATCATGATCGCCGGCGGCAGCGGCCTGCTCTCCTACGTCAGCCCCGCCTCGATCGGCGTGTACGGCCGCGATCCGGAGGAGCTGGTCGGCGGGAACCTGCTCAACCTGGTGCACCCCGAGGACGTCGACCGGGTGCTGGGCGAGGTCCGGCGGCTGATGGCGGACCGGCCGGTCCGCCGGGACGGCGGGGCCGAGCCCTCGGCCCGGGTGGAGTGCCGGGTCCGGTCCGGCAACGACGAGTGGCTGCACGTCGAGTCGACGGTCAACCGGTACCGGGACGGGCTGATCCTGAACAGCCGCGACGTCACCGAACGGGTCATACTGCAGGCGCAGTTGCAGCACAACGCGTTCCACGACCCGCTGACCGACCTGCCGAACCGGGCGCTCTTCACCCAGCGCCTGCGCACCTCGCTCAGCCCGGCCGAGGGGCACCGGGGGTATCCGGATGCCGAGAAGGCCACCGTGGCGGTGCTCTTCCTCGACCTGGACGGCTTCAAGGCGGTCAACGACAGCGCGGGCCACCAGGTCGGCGACGAGCTGCTGGTGCAGGCCGCCCGCCGGCTGCAGCACGCGGTCCGGTCCGGGGACACCGTGGCCAGGTTCGGCGGCGACGAGTTCGCCGCCCTGGTCCGGGGCCGGCTCGGCCGGGCCCAGGTGCACGAGCTGGCCGAGCGGCTGCGCTCGGCGCTCTCCGAGCCGTACTGGATCGGCGGGGCCGAGCTCGGAGTGGCGGCCAGCATCGGCATCGCCTTCGCGGGCTGCGACCCCGACCCCGGGGCGGACGCGCAGGCCGCGGCGGACGAGCTGATGCGCAACGCCGACCTGGCGATGTACCGGGCGAAGTCCGAGGGCAAGGGCCGGGTGGTGCTCTACCACCCGGCGATGCGAGCCGAGTTGGACCGCCGGACGGAGCTGGAGGAGCGGCTCAGGGTGGCCGTCCAGGAGGGCTCGTTCACCCTGCTGCACCAGCCGGTGGTGGACTTGGCCACCGGTGCCGTGACCGGCGTCGAGGCGCAGGCCCGCTGGCGTTCGGCGCAGGGGCTGCTGCTCACCCCGGCCGAGTTCCTGCGCACCGCCGACCACGGCGACGCGGCCACCAGGTTCGCCCGCTGGATGCTCCAGGAGACGGTCACCGCGGCCGCCCGCCGGGTCGGCCCCCGGCTGGTGCCGGTCCCGGTCTCGATCCGGCTGTCGGCCCAGCGGCTGTGCGCCCCCGGTATGTACGAGGCGGTGGTCGCGGTGCTCAGGGAGAGCGGGCTGCCCGCCGAGCTGCTGGTGATCGAGCTGGCCAGGACGGGCCCGGACGAGCACGCCGACGAACTCGGCCGCCGGCTCGCCGCGCTCCGCCGGCACGGCGTCTCCACGGCGGTGGCGGGCTTCGGCGCGGGCGGCGGATCGCTCGGCGCGCTGGCCCGGCTCCCGTTCGACGCGCTCAAGCTGGACCGCAGTCTGGTGCAGGACGTGGCCGACTCCCGGCTGACCCGGTCGCTGGCCGGGCACGCCCTCCGGCTGGCCCGCGACCTCGGGCTGGTGACCGGCGCCGAGGGGGTCGACCAGCCCCGGCAGGTGACCGCCCTGCAGGAGCTGGGGTGCCGGCAGGGGCAGGGTCTGGCCTTCGCCCAGCCGCTGGACGAGCACCGGCTGCGGCGCGCCCTGCTGCGCCGGGTCTACCCGTTGCCGAAGCAGGCGAACGGGCTCTCCGCGCGCCGGGCCTACCTGGCGGCGGACGCCCGATCGGGTGGCCGCCCGGAGCCCGGCGGCGGCCGGGTGGTGCACCATCAGAACGCCCCCGACCTGGCCGAACGCAGACCGACCCACGGTCCGTCCTGGGGTCCGGGTGGGGGTCCGCATAGCGAGACGGCCGTCCCACCTGCTTGACACGCCCCACCGCCGGGGAGGAAGGTCGGTGCCATGCGCACCCGAATCCTCGTACTTGGCGGGCGCGTCGGCTGAGCGGGCCACCCCCCGCACGAAGAGACCGACGCGCCACCCCTCGCATGCCCTTGGCACGAGGGGTTTTTTGTTGCACTGGAACCGTCTGACACCGCAAGACCCCAGCCGAATCGGCCCCGGTACCCAACCGTCCGGGTGGACGATGGAGGCAGGACCGGCGACCGGCCCCCGACCCCAGGACCCTCACCTGACGGGGACGGCAGAACCCGAGAAGAGACAGGCAGATGACCGAGCACGCCGCCCCCCGCCGCGGGGACACCCCGGCCACCCACGCTCCTGCGCCCGCCGTCGTCGTGGAGACGATGACCGGTGCGCAGTCGCTCATCCGCTCCCTTGAGGCAGTGGGCGCGGACACCGTCTTCGGCATCCCCGGCGGCGCCATCCTCCCGGCCTACGACCCGCTGATGGACTCGCAGAAGGTCCGTCACATCCTGGTCAGGCACGAGCAGGGCGCGGGCCACGCGGCCACCGGCTACGCCCAGGCCACCGGCCGGGTCGGGGTCTGCATGGCCACCTCGGGCCCGGGCGCGACCAACCTGGTCACCCCGATCGCCGACGCGTACATGGACTCCGTGCCGATGGTCGCGATCACCGGTCAGGTCGCCTCCAAGGCGATCGGCACCGACGCCTTCCAGGAGGCGGACATCTGCGGCATCACGATGCCGATCACCAAGCACAACTTCCTGGTCACCGACCCGGCCGAGATCCCCCGGGTGATCGCCGAGGCGTTCCACATCGCCGCCACCGGCCGGCCGGGCCCGGTGCTGGTCGACATCGCCAAGGACGCGCTGCAGGCCACCACCACCTTCCGCTGGCCGGTGGAGACCTCGCTGCCCGGCTACCGCCCGGTGACCAAGCCGCACGCCAAGCAGATCCGCGAGGCCGCGAAGATGCTGGTCGCCGCCAAGCGCCCGGTGCTCTACGTCGGCGGCGGCGTGCACAAGGCGCAGGCCAGCACCGAGCTGCGGATCCTGGCCGAGCTGACCGGCGCCCCGGTGGTCACCACCCTGATGGCGCTCGGCGTCTTCCCGGACAGCCACCCGCAGCACCTGGGCATGCCGGGCATGCACGGCTCCGTCCCGGCGGTCACCGCGCTGCAGAAGGCGGACCTGCTGTTCACCCTCGGCGCCCGGTTCGACGACCGGGTGACCGGCAAGCTGGACAGCTTCGCCCCGTACGCCAAGGTCGTGCACGCGGACATCGACCCGGCCGAGATCGGCAAGAACCGCCCGGTCGACGTCCCGATCGTCGGTGACGCCCGCGAGGTGCTGGCGGACCTGATCGTCGCGGTGCAGGCCGAGTTCGACGCCGGCCACCAGGGGGACTACGCGGACTGGTGGGTCAAGCTCAACCAGTGGAAGACCACCTACCCGCTGGGCTACGAGCCCGCCCCGAACGGCGAGTTGTCGCCGCAGCAGGTGATCGAGCGGATCGGGCAGCTGGTCGGCCCGGACGCGATCTACGCGGCGGGCGTCGGCCAGCACCAGATGTGGGCCTCGCAGTTCATCAACTACGAGAAGCCGGCCACCTGGCTGAACTCCGGCGGCGCGGGCACCATGGGCTACGCGGTGCCGGCCGCGATGGGCGCCAAGGCGGGCATGCCGGACACCGCGGTCTGGGCGATCGACGGCGACGGCTGTTTCCAGATGACCAATCAGGAACTGGTCACCTGCGCGCTGAACAACCTCCCGATCAAGGTCGCGGTGATCAACAACGGTTCGCTGGGCATGGTCCGCCAGTGGCAGACCCTGTTCTACAACCAGCGCTACTCGAACACCGTGCTGCACGCTGGCCCGGAGCACGACGGCATCGCCGCCCCGGCCCAGGGCACCCGCATCCCGGACTTCGTGCTGCTCTCCGAGGCGATGGGCTGCGTCGGCCTGCGCTGCGAGCGCCCCGAGGACCTGGACGCGGTGATCAAGCAGGCGATGGAGATCAACGACCGCCCGGTGGTCATCGACTTCATCGTCCACCAGGACGCCATGGTCTGGCCGATGGTGGCCGCAGGCACCAGCAACGACGAGATCCTCGCCGCCCGGGACGTCCGCCCGGACTTCGGCGACGACCTCGACTGACGCCCGCCCGTCGCCCACCGCCACCCTTGCTCGTTCCGGCTTCGCCGGAGCCCCTCTCGTACCGATAGAGAGTCATGACTATGTCCAAGCACACCCTCTCCGTCCTGGTCGAGAACAAGCCCGGCGTGCTCGCCCGGATCGCCGCGCTGTTCTCCCGTCGGGGCTTCAACATCGACTCGTTGGCCGTCGGCCCGACCGAGCACCCGGACATCTCCCGGATGACCATCGTGGTCAACGTGGAGGACCTCCCGCTGGAGCAGGTCACCAAGCAGCTGAACAAGCTGGTCAACGTGATAAAGATCGTCGAACTCGACCAGACCGCCGCGATCCAGCGGGAGTTGGTCCTGGTCAAGGTCCGGGCCGACGCCGAGACGCGCTCGCAGATCGTCGAGATCGTCCAGCTGTTCCGGGCCAAGACGGTCGACGTCTCGCCCGACGCGGTGACCATCGAGGCCACCGGCAGTTCGGACAAGCTGGAGGCGATGCTCCGGATGCTGGAGCCCTACGGCATCAAGGAGCTGGTCCAGTCCGGCCTGGTCGCCATCGGCCGGGGCGCCCGCTCGATCACCGACCGCTCGCTCCGGGCCCTCGACCGCAGCGCCTGACGGTGTCCCGACCGCTGCGCACGGTCTGACCTCGTCTCACACCCTGAAGCACCGCCCCACACCATCGCCGGGTCCACGTACGGTAGGTACGCACCGGCACCACCACCACGCAAGGAGATGTGCCCCCGTGGCCGAGCTGTTCTACGAAGACGACGCTGACCTGTCCATCATCCAGGGCCGCAAGGTCGCGGTCATCGGCTACGGCAGCCAGGGCCACGCCCACGCGCTGTCGCTGCGCGACTCGGGCGTGGACGTCCGGGTCGGCCTCAAGGAGGGCTCGTCCTCCCGTGCCAAGGCCGAGGAGGAGGGCCTGCGGGTCGTCACCGCCGCCGAGGCCGCCGCCGAGGCCGACGTCATCATGATCCTGGTGCCGGACCCGATCCAGTCCGACGTCTACGAGGCGGACATCGCGCCGAACCTGAAGGCGGGCGACGCCCTGTTCTTCGGCCACGGCCTGAACATCCGCTTCGGCTTCATCAAGCCCCCGGCCGACGTCGACGTCTGCATGGTCGCCCCCAAGGGCCCGGGTCACCTGGTGCGCCGTCAGTACCAGGAGGGCCGCGGCGTTCCCGCCATCGTGGCCGTCGAGCAGGACGCCACCGGCAAGGCCTTCGAGCTGGCGCTGTCCTACGCCAAGGGCATCGGCGCCACCAAGGCCGGCGTCATCAAGACCACCTTCACCGAGGAGACCGAGACCGACCTGTTCGGTGAGCAGGCCGTCCTCTGCGGTGGCACCGCCGCCCTGGTCAAGGCCGGTTTCGAGACCCTGGTCGAGGCCGGCTACCAGCCGGAGATCGCCTACTTCGAGTGCCTGCACGAGCTGAAGCTCATCGTCGACCTGATGTACGAGGGCGGCCTGGAGAAGATGCGCTGGTCCATCTCGGAGACCGCCGAGTGGGGCGACTACGTGACCGGCCCGCGCATCATCACGGCCGACACCAAGGCCGCCATGAAGCAGGTCCTCGCCGAGATCCAGGACGGCACCTTCGCCAACACCTGGATCGCCGAGTACAAGGCCGGGCTGCCGAAGTACAACGAGTACAAGAGCGCCGACGCCGACCACCTGCTGGAGACCACGGGCAAGAAGCTCCGCGGTCTGATGAGCTGGGTCGACGAGAAGGCGTAGCCCGCCCGTCGCCCGCCGCCGCCCTGCTCGGGACGCGCTGCGGGCGACGAATTCCTTTGTACAACCAGGCTGCTCCCGTCCGGGTGATTTCGCCGGACGGGAGCAGCCCGGCCGCCAGCCCGTCGATACACTTCCGAGTGCGCGTCAGGCCCACAGCGTCGTGCGTCTATCTACGCGGCATGCCACCTTCCCCCGCTTTCCACGCCACCATCGTGCGCGGGGAGAACCGGACAGTTAAGGACACACTGTCGTGAGCAAATCCGTAGTACTGATCGCCGAAGAGCTGTCCCCCGCCACCGTCGACGCGCTCGGCCCGGACTTCGAGATCCGGCACTGCAACGGTGCGGACCGCACCGAGCTGCTGACCGCGATCGCGGACGTGGACGCCATCCTGATCCGCTCCGCCACCAAGGTGGACGCGGAGGCGCTGGCCGCCGCGAAGAAGCTCAAGGTGGTCGCCCGCGCGGGCGTCGGCCTGGACAACGTGGACGTGGCCGCCTCCACCAAGGCCGGCGTGATGGTCGTCAACGCGCCGACCTCGAACATCGTCACCGCCGCCGAGCTGGCCTGCGGCCTGCTGATCGCCTCGGCCCGCAACATCGCCCCGGCCAGCGCCGCGCTCAAGCAGGGCGAGTGGAAGCGCAACAAGTACACCGGCGTCGAGCTCTCCGAGAAGACCCTCGGCGTGGTCGGCCTGGGCCGGATCGGCGTGCTGGTCGCCCAGCGGATGTCCGCCTTCGGCATGAAGATCGTGGCGTACGACCCCTACATCCAGGCCGCCCGCGCGGCCCAGATGGGCGTCAAGCTGCTCTCGCTGGAGGAGCTGCTCGAGGTCTCGGACTTCATCACGGTGCACCTTCCGAAGACCCCCGAGACGATCGGCCTGATCGGCGACGAGGCGCTGCACAAGGTCAAGCCGACCGTGCGGATCGTCAACGCGGCCCGCGGCGGCATCGTGGACGAGGCCGCGCTGGCCTCCGCGCTGCGCGACGGCCGGGTGGCCGGCGCCGGCCTGGACGTCTACGCCAAGGAGCCGTGCACCGACTCCCCGCTGTTCGCCTTCGACAACGTGGTGGCCACCCCGCACCTGGGCGCCTCCACCGACGAGGCGCAGGAGAAGGCCGGCATCGCGGTCGCCAGGTCGGTCCGCCTCGCCCTCGCGGGCGAGCTGGTGCCGGACGCGGTCAACGTCCAGGGCGGCGTGATCGCCGAGGACGTCCGCCCTGGCCTGCCGCTGGCCGAGAAGCTCGGCCGGATCTTCACCGCGCTGGCCGGCGAGGTCGCCGTCCGGCTCGACGTCGAGGTCCGCGGCGAGATCACCCAGCACGACGTGAAGGTGCTCGAACTCTCCGCGCTCAAGGGCGTGTTCGAGGACGTCGTGGCGGAGACGGTGTCCTACGTCAACGCCCCGCTGTTCGCCCAGGAGCGTGGCGTCGAGGTCCGCCTCACCACCTCCAGCGAGTCGCCCGAGCACCGCAACGTGATCACCGTGCGCGGCACCCTGGCGGCCGGCGGCGAGATCGCCATCTCCGGGACGCTGTCCGGCCCGAAGCAGATCCAGAAGATCGTCGGCGTGGACGCCTTCGACGTGGACGTGGCGCTCACCGACCACATGGCGTTCTTCAAGTACGAGGACCGCCCCGGCGTGGTCGGCACCCTCGGCCGCATCCTCGGCGACGCGGGCATCAACATCGCGGGCATGCAGGTGGCCCGGGACGGCTCCGAGGCGCTGGCCTCGATCACCGTCGACAGCGAGGTGTCCCAGGAGGTCCTGACCGAGATCTCCGGCGCGATCGGGGCGCGGTTCGCCCGCTCCGTCAACCTGGGCTGATCGCCCGTCGGAGGGCCCGGTCCGCTCCGGCGGGCCGGGCCCTTTTCCGGCTTCCGGGCGGGTCCTGTCTCAGATACTAGGAAATCCAACTATCCGTGCAGACAGCACCCGTTCCAGGTCGTACCGTGAAGGAGCCACCCGGCGAGCCGCCCCTCCCACTGGAGGGAGCCAGGCCCGGATGTGCGCGTACGCAGTTCGGGCAGGCGACCCCTGGCCGGCGTACCCGAAACCCTCTCCCCGTACGACCTCAAGGAGTTCGGTATGCCCCCCATCGCAGACCGCCACGCCGCCGCTTCCGCCGCCCAGGCCGTGGCCCCCCGCCGCCGTCGCCGGGCCGAGCCGCACCCCGACGCAGCCGCCGCCCTGCAGCGTGCGCTGGACCGCCGCGACAACGGTGGCGCCACCGGCCACTGAGCCGTCCGCCGGCGGGTCACGGGCATTGCGCCGAACGCCTGACGATCCGTCACCCACAGGAGTGCAGTGCACCCCCGGACGAGGGACGATGCTCGCCCTGCCCGGCGCGATGATCGTAATTTGGTGCCTCCGGAAGGGTGATCGGGCTCCGCACGGCGCGGACCCGCCAGAGCCCCTGCCGGGGGAGACAGCCCCGTGCGCACCAGCTCAGCACTCCGCTTCGGCATCGCGCTGCTGACCGGCTCGCTCGCGCTCGCCGCCGTACCACCCGTGGGTGCGGCGGCCGAGCGCGGTCCTGACGTCCGCCGCAGCGTCCTGCTCGAACTCGACACCGAGGCCGCCGCCCCGGCCTGGCAACGCGCCGCCGACCAGGCCAGGGGCGAACGCCGGTCACCGGACGCGGTCCGCCGGGCGGCCTCGGCCGCCGGGGCCGAACAGCGCCGGGCCGCCACCCGGGCGGTGGACCAACTCGCGGGAGCGGTACGGCGATCCGCCCCCGGCGCGCGCGAGCTGTACCGCACCGGCACGCTGCTGACCGGGGTGGCGGTCAGCGCCCCGGCCGCCGCGCTGCCCGCGCTGGGCCGGCTGCCCGGGGTGCGCGCGGTGCACCCGATCGCGCTGAAGAGCCGGGTCAACGGGTACTCCGTGCCGCTGCTCGGCGCCCCCGCCGTCTGGTCCGGTCCGGCCGGCAACACCGGCCGGGGCGTCAGCGTCGGCATCATCGACTCCGGCATCGACTACACCCACGCCGACTTCGGCGGGCCGGGCACCGAGCAGAGCTTCAAGGACGTGGACGGCGCCAAGCCCGCACCCAAGGGCCTGTACCCGACCGAGAAGGTGTACGGCGGGCGGGACCTGGTCGGCGACGCCTACGACCCGGCCACGCCCGAGGGCGGCGTCCCGAAGCCGGACGACAACCCGATCGACTGCGCGCTGAACGGCCACGGCACGCACGTCGCGGGCACCGCCGCCGGGTACGGCGTCACGGCGGCCGGCCAGACCTACCGGGGTCCGTACACCGGCGGCCTGGACCCGGCCGGCTTCAAGGTCGGCCCCGGCGCGGCGCCGGAGGCGCGGCTGTTCGCGATCCGGGTGTTCGGCTGCGACGGCTCCACCGACCAGCTCACCCAGGCGCTCGACCTGGCCGCCGACCCGGACGGCGACGGTGATCTGACGGACCGTCTGGACGTGGTCAACCTCTCGCTCGGCAGCCCGTTCGGCGGCCCGGACGACGCGGACGCGATCGCCGCCGACCGGCTGGCCGCGCTGGGCACCGTGGTGGTCGCGGCGGCGGGCAACGAGGGCGACGTGTACGCGGTCGGCGGCAGCCCGGGCACCGCGCCCCGGGTGCTCACGGTGGCCGCCTCGGTCGACCCGCACGGCGACGCGGACGGCCTGCGGGTGCTGGCCCCCGAGCCGCTGGCCGGGCTGGTCCCGGCGCACTGGAGCGCCAAGTACCAGCACTGGGCGGATCGTGAGGTGCAGGGGCGGCTCGCGCTGCCGGTCGACCAGTCGGACGGCTGCACGCCCTTCTCGGCCGCCGACGCGGCCCGGCTCAAGGACCGGATCGCCCTGCTCTCCTGGCGGACCAAGGACCCGGACCGGGCCTGCGGCTCGGCGGCCCGGGCCGACCACGCGGCCGAGGCCGGCGCGCTCGGCGCGCTGTTCGCCGCCGACGGCGACCACCTCGGCGAGCTGGCGGGCAACGACCGGGTGCCGGTGGCGATCCTGGCGAAGGCGGACGGCGAGCGGCTGTTCCGGGCGGTCGAGGCCGGCCCGGTCACCGTCCAACTCGCCACCCCCGGCAACCCGTTGCACGGCGCGGTGGCCCAGGACCAGCCGCAGCGGACGGACACCCTGACCAGCTTCACCTCGCGCGGGGTCGGGCTGCCCGGGATGGTCAAGCCGGACCTGGCCGCGCCGGGCGAGACCATCTGGTCCGCCAAGGCGGGCGCGGGCTCCGGCGGGATGCGCGAGGACGGCACCTCGATGGCCGCCCCGCACGTGGCCGGGCTGGCCGCGCTGGTCCGGGCCGCGCACCCCGACTGGACGGTGGCCCAGCTGAAGGCCGCGCTGATGAACACCACCGGTGACACCTGGGCCGGTGACGACCGGTCGGGTCCGGTGTACGGGCCCGAGCGGACCGGTGCCGGGCGGGCCAGGGTCGACCTCGCGGTGGCCACCCCGGTGGTCGCGTACGCGGCCGGGCCCGAGGTGGACGGCGCGGTCGGGCTCTCGTTCGGTCCGGTGCCGGTCACCGGGCCGCTCGCGCAGAGCCGGGAGGTCGAGCTGCGCAACTTCGCCGACCGCCCGCTGGAGTACCGCACCGGGTACCTGGCGGCCACCGAACTCCCCGGCGCCTCCTTCGAGCTGACGCCGGACCGGGTCACCGTGCCGCCCGGCGGCACCGCCCGGGTGACCGTCACCCTGCGGGTGCCCGGACAGCTGGACCGGGCCCCCGATCCGACCCTCGACCTGGTGCAGGGCGGCAAGGCCAGGAGCTACCGGGGCGAGCTGTCGGGCCGGCTGCTGCTGACCCCGGCCGAGACCGGGGCGCCCGCGCTCCGGGTGCCGCTGTTCGCCGCGCCGCACGCCGCCTCGGAGCTGACGGCGGGTCCGCAGGCCCGGGCCGCCGGGACCACCCTGCTGAGCATCACCGGCACCGGTGCGCCGACCGCGCACGGGGCGCTGGTCAGCGCCTTCGCGCTGGGCGGCGAGGCGGCCCGCTGGCCGGACTGCCCGGCCGGGGCCGGCGAGGAGGAGAAGGCGGCCGGCGTCTGCGTGACCGCGCCGGGCGACCGGGCCGCCAACCTGCGGGCGGTGGGCGCCGCCAGTGACGCCCCGGCGGTCGGCGGCGAGCCGCTGGAGAACGGCACCCTCTACCTGGCCGCGAGCCTGTGGGCACCGGCCGCCACCCCGGCGGGCGGCGTCACCGTCCGGGCCTCGCTGGACACCGACGGGGACCAGGTCACCGACGTGGTGGTGACCGCCGACCGGCGCAAGGGCAGCGACGTGCTGGTGGCCAGGACGCTGGACGCCAGGACCGGTGAGGAGCTCGACGTCCAGCCCCTGAACGCCCGGTGGGGCGACACCGACACCGGCCTGCTGGACAGCGACACCCTGGTGCTGCCGGTCCGGCTGGCCAAGCTGCCGGGCCTCCGGCAGAGCACCTCGAAGATCCGGTACGGCCTGTGGACCGCGTTCGCCGCACCCGGCACCCCCGACCCGGCGGCGGCGCTCTCCTCGATCGGCCTGCAGGGCGACCGGCCCACGCTGACCGTCGACGTGCTCGCCCCGGCACTGGACGTCCGGGCCGGAGCGGGCGGCCCGACCGCCGTCACGGTGCCGGAGCAGCCCGGGACCGTCCTGGAGATCAGGCGGCGCGGGGCCGGGGCGGACCGGCTGCTACTGGTCCACCACTTCAACCCGGACGGCCGCCGGGCCCAACTGGTCAGGCTCCGCTGAGGCCCGGCCGGTCAGCACCAGCCGGGAGAGCAGGAAGGTGACCGGGATCGCGACCGCGGCAGCCGGCAGCGGCGCGATCCGCGAGTCCAGCCCGAACCACTGCACCAGGGCAAGCACACCGACGCTCTGCACCAGGTAGTTGACGAGGTTCGGCAGCGGGAAGAGCAGGAACTTCCGCCAGCTCGGCCGGGTCCGGTAGGTGAAGCGGGTGTGCAGGAAGAACGAGCCGACCATGCTGAGCAGGAAGGCCGCCGTGAACGCCGCGAAGTACGGCAGGAAGGGGTGCAGCGCCCGGTAGAGCAGATAGAAGGTGCCGGTGTTCACCAGCCCGACCAGGGCGAACCTGACGAGCTGCCAGAGCTGAGCCTGCACCGGGCGCCCCGATCTCGAAGTGGTCGGGTCACTGTACTCAACCGGGAACCCGCTCGGCCCGGGCCCTCCGGCGCAGCAGCGGGACCAGCGCGACACCGACCAGCACCGCCAGCGCCGCCCCGCTCAGCGCGACCCCCGGCATCAGGCCCGGCGGCCGGTAGACGCAGCTCAGCCGGGCGGCCCCGGCACCGAGCGGGATGCCGATCATGCCGAGCACCGAGCCGGCCGGCCGCTCGGGCCCGTCGTCCACCGCGCACTCCCAGCCGGTGACGGCCGGGACGGAGATCAGCGCCGTCCCGGTGGAGCCGGGCGACAGTTCGGCGCTGACGGAGTGTCCGGTGCTGTGCACGGCGGTCGCGCCGTTCGGCCGGGCCAGGGCCCGGCCGAGTGCGGCCCGGTCCAGGCAGCCGACCGGCTGGGCCGGGACCTGGGCGGCGGCGTCGGTCCGCAGCGCCACCCTGACCACGCCGTCGGCGGGGGCGTCGCCGAGCAGCCGGATCGGCATCGCGGTCATCGGCTGCCGTCCCCGGCTGAGGTACGTGGTGCCCAGGCCCTGCACCGTGCCCTCGAACCACGGGCCGTGGAAGAACACCTGCTCACCGGGGAGGCAACTGCCCTCGAAGGTGGTCCAGGCACTGCCGGCCGGGGTGGCCGGGACCGACCAGCCGCTGCTCCCGTGCAAGGTCGGGGCGGGGCCCGCGACCGGGGTGAGCTGCGGCACCCGGTAGACGGTGGCGCCGAGCAGCGACTGCTGCCTGCCCCAGACCGAGGAGGTGTCGGGGGCGGGCCCGGCCGGCCGCAGGGTGACCAGCGGGGCGGCGGGGGAGTGCCCGACGGTGAAGCCGTCCGGGGCCGGTCCTTCGTCCAGGTAGGTGGTCACCCCGAACAGCGCCCGGCCGACCGGGTCGGCCGGGCCGAGGGTCTGCCGGCCCTGGTCGTACCAGCCCGCGCCCAGGTCGTGCAGCAGCTCCGCGGTGGTCCGGGGCAGCCGGTCGGCGGCGTACGCCCCGCCCTCGCCGCCGAGCAGCAGCGGGTCGTTGGCGGTGAACTCGTGCGGTCCTGGGTCGGTCCGGCTGTGCGGCCAGTCCTCCGCCTGCCGGATCAGCCGGTGGGCGGTCAGCGTCCGGGCGCTGACCGTCTCCCGGGGCTGGACGGACGGCAGCCGGGTGACGGCGTACGCCGAGTGGACCGCCCCGGCCAGCACGCCGAGCGTCAGCACCGCGCCGACCGTCCGCCGCGCCGTCCCGCGCTCCCACAGCCGGAGCGCGCCGAGCACCAGCACGCCGCCCGCCGACAGCAGCACCCAGGTCGCGGTGCGGACCGAGCTCTGCCCGTGGCCGAGCAGGGCGATCAGCGCCACCACCGCGGCGCCGCCGAGCAGCGTGACCAGGTCGGGGCGGCGGGCCAGCGAGACCCAGGCAGCCGTCACCAGCAGCCCGCTCAGCACGAAGGCGGCCCGGTAGGGGGTGCCGGTCGGGAGGCTCAGACCGTGCCAGAGCAGGACGGTCGGCTCCCACACGAAGCTCGCGCCGACCAGCAGCAGCAGCGCGTACCAGCCGATCCGCTCGCGGACCGGCACCCGGCGGTTGAACGGCAGGCCGGCCACCAGCAGCAGGCCGAGCAGGCCGACCGAGACGTTCGGCAGGACGTGGTCCGGGCGGCCGCCGGGCAGCAGCTGGGCCAGGTAGTCGGTCAGCCCGGGCGGCCCGTCGTAGCTGCCGGGCGGGGCCGGCTGGGCCGCCTTGTCCGCCTTCAGACCCACCGTCAGGACGGGAGCGGCCAGCAGCACCCCGAGCACGGCCGTGCCGGCGGCCCGCACCAGCACCCGCAGCCGGGCGAGCACCGGACGGTCGGTCAGCAGCAGCACCCGGAGCAGCAGGACCAGTCCGGCGCCGAGGGTGGCCGTCGCGCCGGTGGGGAGGTTGCCGGCCCAGGCCGCCGCGACCGCGAGGCTGCCGAGCACCCGGTGCCGGCCGCGCAGGCACCAGTCGCCGACCAGGCAGAGCAGCGGCAGCGAGACCAGGCCCCACATCCACATCGGGGCGGGCGAGCCGTCGTCGAGCACCCAGGCGCAGAGTCCGTAGCCGACCGCGAGCAGCGCCCGCAGCAGGCCGGAGCCGGGGTGCAGCCGGCCGAGGAAGCGGGTCATCAGCGCCGCACCGAGGCCGATGCCGAACAGGGTGACCAGGAAGACCGGGACGTTCACCGCGGACCGGGGGAACAGGCCGACCAGCCAGGAGAACGGGTTCATCAGGTAGCCGAAGAAGTCGGGCAGGAAGGGCGCGCCGTACCCGCTGTTCCAGTTGAACAGCAGGTCACCGGTGGTGTCGCCGTGCATCAGGTCCCACAGGTGGGCGTGGAACGGGACGAACCGGTCGCCCAGGTCGCCCGCCGCCCGCGAGCGGTCGCCGAACGGGCGGCTCCCGCGCAGCGCCGTCCCCAGGCAGTACGCGCCCATCGAGATCCCGGCCGCGAGCGCGGCCGCCGCCGCCTCGGCCCGGCGGCTGGATTCGCTCACGTGCGGCCGCTCCTGACGGTCTGTCCCGATTGTCCGTTTCCGAGCATAGGTGGCGGACCGTCAGGAGAGCCTGACCCACTCGCCGGGCGATCCGCCGGTCCGCTCCGGAGTGGTGTCCGAAACGGTGCCTGATGTCCGAATGGCGGACATCAGGTGTCAGCCCCTGGGACGCCGGAGTAGGGTCGCGTGCATGTCTCGCAGCCTTCGTCTCGCAGTTGTCCCCGGTGACGGTATCGGCCAGGAAGTGGTGGCCGAGGGCCTCAAGGTGCTCGCCGCCGTCCTCCCCGCCGACGTCAAGGTGGAGACCACCGAGTACGACCTCGGTGCCCGCCTCTACCACCGCACCGGCGAGACCCTGCCGGACGCCGTGCTGGAGGAGCTGAAGACCCAGGACGCGATCCTGCTCGGCGCCATCGGCGACCCGAGCGTGCCGTCCGGCGTGCTGGAGCGCGGGCTGCTGCTCAAGCTGCGGTTCGCCTTCGACCACCACATCAACCTCCGCCCGGGCAAGCTGCTCCCCGGCGTGCAGTCCCCGCTCGGCGGCGACCCCAAGATCGACTTCGTGGTGGTCCGCGAGGGCACCGAGGGCCCGTACGTCGGCAACGGCGGCTCGCTGCGCACCGGCACCGAGCACGAGGTGGCCACCGAGGTCAGCCTGAACACCGCGTTCGGCATCGAGCGGGTGGTCCGGGACGCGTACAAGCGCGCCGCCGCCCGGCCGCGCAAGAAGCTCACCCTGGTGCACAAGAACAACGTGCTGGTGCACGCCGGCCACCTGTGGTCGCGGATCTTCGCCGAGGTCGGCCGGGAGTTCCCCGAGGTCAGCACCGACTACCTGCACGTGGACGCGGCGACCATCTTCTTCGTCACCCAGCCCGAGCGCTTCGACGTGATCGTCACCGACAACCTGTTCGGCGACATCCTCACCGACCTGGCCGCGGCCGTCACCGGCGGCATCGGCCTGGCCGCCTCCGGCAACATCAACCCGAGCGGCGCCTTCCCGTCGATGTTCGAGCCGGTGCACGGCTCGGCGCCGGACATCGCCGGCCAGGGCAAGGCCGACCCGACCGCCACCGTGCTGTCGGTCGCCATGCTGCTGGACCACCTCGGCTTCGCCGAGGAGGCCGCCAAGGTCGAGGCGGCCGTCGCGGCCGACCTGCTGGCCCGCTCCGGCACCCGTTCCACCTCCGAGGTCGGCGACGCGCTCGCCGCCCGAGTATCCGGCTGACGGGCCGGAACCAAGCATCGGGGATCCGGCTGACGGGCCGGCATTTCCCCACGTAGCAGCCGACCGGCTGTTCGGCACGGCCCTCTGGATGCGAGTATCGACAGTGGGCCGTGCCTTCGTGCGTTCTTTCCTCATCGAGGGTGGCGGCCCGGACCAACCCCACGGTGAAGGACAGACAGTCATGAGTACGCCCACCCAGGCGCCCATCACGTTCGACCTCAAGCCCTCCGCGCACCCGCTGGCGGACGGCGAGCGCGCGGCCCGGCTGGCCAATCCCGGCTTCGGACGGGTCTTCACCGACCACATGGTCACCATCCGGTGGACCGAGGGCCGGGGTTGGCACGACGCGCAGCTCGCCCCGTACGCCCCGCTGGAGATCGACCCGGCGAACATGACCCTGCACTACGGTCAGGCGATCTTCGAGGGCCTGAAGGCCTACCGTCAGGCGGACGGCTCGATCGCCACCTTCCGCCCGACCGCCAACGCCGAGCGCTTCCAGGCGTCGGCGCGCCGGCTGGCGATGCCCGAGCTGCCGACCGAGACCTTCGTCGAGGCGGTCGAGCTGCTGGTCCGGCAGGACCAGTCCTGGGTGCCGAACGAGCCGGAGCAGAGCCTCTACCTGCGTCCGTTCATGTTCGCCACCGAGGTCGGCCTGGGCGTCCGCCCGGCCAACGAGTACCTCTTCATGATCATCGCCTCGCCGGCCGGTGCGTACTTCCCCGGCGGCGTGAAGCCGGTCTCGGTCTGGCTCTCCGAGGAGTACGTCCGGGCCGCGCCCGGCGGCACCGGCACCGCCAAGTGCGCCGGCAACTACGCCGCTTCGCTGGTCGCCCAGGCCCAGGCCGCCGAGAAGGGCTGCGACCAGGTGGTCTGGCTGGACGCGGCCGAGCACCGGTGGATCGAGGAGATGGGCGGGATGAACCTGTACTTCGTCTTCGGCGAGGGCGCGGACGCCACCATCGTCACCCCCGAGCTCTCCGGCGCGCTGCTGCCCGGCATCACCCGCGACTCGCTGCTCTCGCTGGCCGCCGACCGCGGCTACGCGGTCCAGGAGCGGAAGATCTCCACCGACGAGTGGAAGCAGGGGAACGCCGACGGCACCCTCACCGAGGTGTTCGCCTGCGGCACCGCCGCCGTGATCACCCCGGTCGGCTCGGTCAAGTCCGCCCGCGCGGACTGGACGGTCGGCGCCGGCGAGCCCGGACCGATCACCATGGAGCTCCGCAAGGCCCTGCTCGCCCTCCAGGGCGGCCAGGCCGAGGACACCCACGGCTGGCTGCACAAGATCGTCTGACGCCCCGTCCGGGCGTCCCGCTGACCGGGACGCCCGGCACGGGTAACCTCGAACCACCCCGCTCGTTGAGCCTTGCGGACCGGAAGGAGGGGCCATGAGCGCTGCGACGCACGACTTCGCCGAGACCTGGCACTACTCGGACGACGACCTCCTCGAAGCCTTCCTGGCGCTGGAGACCCCCGAGGGTTTCAAGGCCGAGCTCATCGACGGGGAGATCGTCGTGACCCCACCGCCGGATGGCGACCACGAGACCGCGATTGGCCGGATTGTCTGGCAGATCGCCCGACAGTGCCCCGAGGGTGTCGACTACGCCCCGGGAAAGGGATTGACGGTCCCGAACGGCCGCTACATCCCGGACGCCACCTTCACTCGGACCGACGCGATGACCGGGCAGGAATCGTGGTGGATCCCCTCAGGGGTTCTCATGGTCCTTGAGGTCACTTCCTCGCGACCGGAGAAGGATCGTGAGGCCAAGCGGCAGGGCTACGCCGCTGCGGCCATCCCGCTCTACCTCCTGGTGGACCGTCAGCGCAACGAGATCGTCCTGCACAGCGAGCCCCACCGTGGCGACTACCGGACGACGACACGGGTGCCGGTGGGTGACCCGCTGCCGCTGCCCGAGCCGTTCGGGTTCGAGCTGGCGACCGGGCGGCTGACCTGACCGTCCCGGATCGCGAGACGGGCGGGCCGCATCGCGGATGGTGTGCCAGACTCCGAGGGTGTCCTCGCTTTCGCTGATTATTAGCAGCAGGCGCGCCGGTCCGCAGTGACCGTCCCCGAGTAACCCATCTCGCGGGACGACCACCAGCGTCCAGACCCGCGCGCAGACCTCTCGCATCCGCGAGGGGTTTTTTGTTTTGCCCGGACCGGCCACCGGCCCCTCACGAGGGGGTCCGGGGACACCGGGAGCGCGCGGGATGCTGGACAGTGGAGCCGGATCAGGTATCCCGGCAACAGCAGCAGTACCTCCCCGAACGGAGAACCCAGGGTCATGACCGAGGCCAGTAGCCGACCCAACGACAGCTTCCACGTCTTCGACACCACGCTGCGCGACGGCGCCCAGCGCGAGGGCATCAACCTCAGCGTGGCCGACAAGCTGACCATCGCCCGGCACCTGGACGAGTTCGGCGTCGGCTTCATCGAGGGCGGCTGGCCGGGGGCCAACCCGCGGGACACCGAGTTCTTCGCCCGGGCCGCCGCCGAGCTGGAGTTCAAGCACGCCCAGCTGGTCGCCTTCGGCGCCACCCGGCGGGCCGGCGGCAAGGCCGCCGAGGACCCGCAGCTCGCCGCGCTGGTCACCTCGGGCGCGCCGGTGGTCACCCTGGTCGCCAAGTCGCACGACCGGCACGTCGAACTGGCCCTGCGCACCACGCTGGACGAGAACCTGGAGATGGTCCGGGACAGCGTCGAGTACCTGCGCTCGCAGGACCGCCGGGTCTTCATCGACTGCGAGCACTTCTTCGACGGCTACCGGGCGAACCGCGCGTACGCCCTCGCGGTGGTCGCCACCGCCCACCGGGCGGGTGCCGACGTGGTGGTGCTCTGCGACACCAACGGCGGGATGCTCCCGCTCGGGGTGCGCGAGATCGTCGCCGACGTGATCGCCGAGACCGGGGCCCGGATCGGCATCCACGCCCAGGACGACACCGGCTGCGCGGTGGCCAACACGCTGGCCGCCGTGGACGCCGGGGCCACCCATGTGCAGTGCACCGCGAACGGCTACGGCGAGCGGGTCGGCAACGCCAACCTGTTCCCGGTGGTCGGCGCGCTGGAACTGAAGTACGACCGCCGGGTGCTGCCCGCCGGGAAGCTGCCCGAGATGACCCGGATCTCGCACGCGATCGCCGAGGTGGTCAACCTGGCCCCCTCCACCCACCAGCCGTACGTGGGCTTCTCCGCCTTCGCGCACAAGGCCGGGCTGCACGCCTCCGCGATCAAGGTCGACCCGGACCTGTACCAGCACATCGACCCCGAGCGGGTCGGCAACACCATGCGGATGCTGGTCTCCGACATGGCCGGCCGGGCCTCGATCGAGCTCAAGGGCAAGGAGCTCGGCTACGACCTCTCCGCCGACCGCGACCTGGTCGGCCGGGTGGTGGCCAAGGTCAAGGAGCAGGAGAACCTCGGCTTCACCTACGAGGCGGCCGACGCCTCGTTCGAGCTGCTGCTCCGGGACGAGGTGCGGGGCAGTCGGCAGCGGTTCTTCACGCTGGAGTCCTGGCGGACCATCAGCGAGCAGCTGGCGGACGGGAGTCCGGGCAACGAGGCGACCGTGAAGCTGTGGGCCAAGGGCGAGCGCCGGATCGCCACCGGCGAGGGCAACGGCCCGGTGCACGCGCTGGACCAGGCACTGCGGAGCGCGCTGGAGCACATCTACCCGCAGCTGGCCCAGCTGGAGCTGGTGGACTACAAGGTCCGGATCATGGAGGGCGCGCACGGCACCAGCTCCAAGACCCGGGTGCTGATCGAGTCCACCGACGGGGTGGCCACCTGGTCCACGGTCGGGGTGGCCGACAACGTGATCGGGGCCTCCTGGCTGGCCCTCGAGGACGCCTACACCTACGGCCTGATCCGCGCCGGGCTCGACCCGGCCGCCGACACGGACTGAGCAGCCGTCAGAAAGGACCCGCCGTACCTACGGCGGGCCCTTTTCGATGTTCTGGTATCACCGGAGTCGGGCGAGGAGGGCGTGTTCGACGAGGGTGATGAGGGCGCTTTTGGCGCTGTCGCGGCGGCGGGCGTCGAGGGTGATGACGGGGGTGTCGGG
>NZ_JBIWML010000041.1:0-71053 GCF_044766665.1 Kitasatospora sp. NPDC101801 | reverse complement strand
GGAAGATCCTGCGCGACTGCCGCCTCAAAGGCGACGGCGTCCACCACGCCATCCTCGGCATCGCCCGCCTCCACAACCTCATCCAGGCCGCATAGTCGAACCCGACCAGCGGTCGGCCACCCCTGCCCCGAACCGCCCAAAGATCAATTACGGGACAGCCCTTAGGCACCTCCCGAGACCCATCAGGGCAGGTCAGCGGCCAGATGCGGAGCTCCTCATGCGGCCTACCTGGCCGGGTAGCCTCAGTAGCCGTTGCTCTATCGATCTTGGTGAGCGTTTGTTCGAGGTTGCTGACTCGGTCGGGTGACGTTCTGGCCGGCCGGGCATGAAAGTGGGGCCTCCCGCACAGCTCGTGGGTGTCGAATCCAGCCGAGCAACAGGAGGCCCCTGGTGCTGCAGTCTTCCGTGTCCGCGTCGTTGTCGTCCAACTCCGCCGCTCCGTCGTGTGATTGCCTCGCTCACCGGTTCGGGAACGCGGGGGACCGCCCGCACAGGCGACCGAGGTACCCCTCCGACATGAGCGACGCGGAGTGGGCCGTCGTCCGCGACGCCATGCCCGTCCCGGCCTGGTTGGAGGGTCGCGGCGGGCAGCCGGAGGGCTACTGCCACCGGCAACTGGTCGACGCCGTGCGTTACCTGGTCGCCGGCGGCATCGCCTGGAGGGCGGTGCCCGCGGACTTCCCGGCGTGGGACCGCGTTTACGCCTTCTTCCGGCGCTGGCGGGACAAGGGCCTGGTCACCGAGTTCCACGACCGGCTGCGGCTGCGGGTCCGCCGGGCCGCGGACCGGGATCCGGAGCCGACCGCCGGGATCATCGACTCCCAGTCGGTGAAAGGAGCGGCGTCGGTGCCGGCCGCGAGCCGGGGCTTCGACGGCGCGAAGTTGGTGAACGGCCGCAAGCGGCACATCGTCGTGGACACCCTCGGGCTGCTGCTGGCCGTGGTGGTCACCGCCGCATCCGTCACCGACCGCGAGGCCGGCCACACCCTGCTGGCCCGGATCCGCGCACGGCACTGGCGCATCTCGCTGGTGTGGGCCGACGGCGGCTACACCGGACGCCTGGTCGACATCGCCCGCGACGCCTGGCGGATCGCACTGACCGTGGTCAAACGCGCCGACGACACCACCGGCTTCGTGGTGCTGCCCAAAAGGTGGCTGGTGGAACGGACGTTCGCGTGGCTGATGCACTCACGCCGCCTCGCCCGCGACTACGAGAGGCGCACCGACACCTCGGAAGCGATGATCCGGTGGTCGATGAGCATGGTCATGAGCCGACGACTCGCCCGGCGAGCACGCTGAACATACCCGGACGCCCCTCCGTCAGCCAGCCCCGCGCGGCCAGGCGCTTCACCTTCGACCGCACTCCCTCGACCTTCGCCGCAACCACCTCCAGACCCAAGGCCGCCGCGAGCTGCCGGCAGTCCATCTCCTGCCCGCTCCCCGCCAGGACCTCCACGAGCCGCTGGTAGTCCGGCGCCAGCGAGCCGAGAACGAGCCCTTCCCTCCAGGTGGGAACCACCGATCCGGGCACCACCCCGGCGACCCGCGCAGGCCGTTCACCGGCCACTCCGGCCAGCGGCGCCTCGCCCGCAGCAGGTTCTGCCAGGACTTCGGCCACCGTCTGACGGGCGATCACGAACCGCTCCCACACGGCTTCCGCCTCCTGCAGCTCGGCCCGCAGGACCTCCACCCGCTGCCGAGCAGCACGCTCGCGCTCCTCCAACAGCCCCATCACCGACGGCATCCGACACCTCCACCGAAGAGACGACACGACACCCCGTCTCTGCCACCGAGACGCCAGCATCATGCCTGACCAGCGGAAACGCCCCCGTCACGATCGGAAAGACAACGGCTACTCAGAACCGATACTCGTGCCCACTTGCCTGAGTAGCAACCTCAAGCAATAATCATTGATGCAAGGTCCCATGCATTCGATTGAGAGTGCCCAGGGGATCTTGCCCTCGTAGGCCCCCGGTTCCCCCGGGGGTTTCTGCGTTCCCGGGCCTGGCAGCCCGAGAGCCAGGCCGTCAAGTGGCCTCTACATCTCCCCAGACAAACCCTTCCAGCTCGGGATCCCCCATCCATCGCGTGCTGAGGCGCTTGTAGGAGCGCGACATGGGGCCAACCGGACTGAGCTTCGGCCACAGTGTCGCATCTGCCAGGGCGAGATGGTGGAACGCCGCGTAGGCCACCATGTCGGCAGCCTGTATGAGCTGGCTGTAGGCGCTGTCCTGCATAACCGGGTCTTCCAGCACCCGCCGCGACGCTAGGGGCAGCCCACGGTGAGTGTCCCGGTACGGCGCCGCACTGCGTACGGCCTGCCTCCATGCCTCAGCCGCAGCCTCACCGGAAAGCCTGTCACTGTCCTCCGGTCCCGGGTTTCCGTCAAGGACGATCAACACGTGGGTGTCACGCTCGGCCGCCCACCGTTCTATGTGTTCGACGAAGCACCGATAGACATCCGTGTGAACCTTCGTACGGCATGCAACCGTGGTCACAACCAACTGCTCACACCGCGCCAGGCGCTGAAGCATCATCTCGTGTGCCCGGATCCGGGCAGGCTTGCTGAACTGCTTCTCCTGTTCGGCCGTGCTGCAGAAGGTGCCCCGGCCTTTGACCAGCTTGACCGCATGAAGCTCTGCGTTCTTCGGCACCCCCCAGGTCCTCTCGACCTCACGGCGGCCCTCCAGCCAGCAGTGAAGAAGATCGTTCCAGCCAGTGGCGGGAATCAGCAGACCCGTCATGGTCCGAACATCGCCGGTCCCCGAGTCATCGACGTAGCAGAGATACACGGGACGGATAGTACGCGCTTACGCCTGCTCGGCCCGCCGCCTGACGCTCCACCTGCTGGACCGCAGGTCCTGGCAACAAGAATTCGCCAATCTGTTCGATAGGGCCTGCATCACCCGGCCTACACTCGGAGCCCGATAGCCATCACGTGCCAAGACCAAGCGGAGCGGGGGCGGAAGAGCGGGCAGGCCAGCGGACGCCACGCCTTCCAGTCGATCACCAGGGAAGACATGCCGAAACGATCACCATCGGACCAGGTCGGCGGACTCCGATACGGCTCCGGCCCTGTCGATCTCCCGACCAGCCGGCGTGGTGCGCTCCGCGATCTCGCGCCCCCTACTCGATGCCAACGGCAGTGGAGGCGATCACCCTCCAAGTGCTGGCAAGCGCTGATGTACTGCCCCGGGCGTCCGCTCAGGCAAGACAGCCAACTGGTCTTCGATGCAGGCGTCTACGTCCTGCCTCAGCTGCTCACTATGCGCATCCGCGTCGAAATTTTTCGGAAACACCCCAGGTCAGGACTACCTGGTTGTGTTAAGTCATTGGCACCAGTGGCACGCCGCGTACCCGACGCTCAGCAGCACCGGCACCCCGCGCCGCTCGGCCTCCGCGAACGCCTCGGGCGACCACTCCCACCAGTCCACGGGGTTGTCGGCGTGCTGCTGCAGGTACGGAGAGGTCGCGTTGGCCAACCGGTTCATGCCTGCCAGTCTGGCACCCCGGCGGGAAGAGATCCACGCGCACCACTCGGGGCAGCTACCCGATCGTCAAGCGTCAGGCCGTGCCGTCCGATTCAAGCGGGCGGCGCCACCATTCGGTGGCTTTGAAGCAACCCATGAGCCAATGCGCTTCGGCTTCGTCGAGAATGATGTTCCCGATGAACGGTATGGGGCTGAAGTAGAGCATCCGCTCCTCGATGTTCACAGGCTCCCAGTCGAGATCGTGGTGGAGCAGTACGGCAAACTGCTCCCCGCGTTTCTGCCAGAAGACCATAGGCTCGCCACAGTCGTTCATGAACGGCTTGACGATGTCGTCCGGCGCGAACTCCACGTCTGCCATGTCTGCCCACCTGCCGATACCCTCCCGCTCCCAGCGGAGGTAGCTCCGCATTCGCTGCACGAAGGCTTCGGCGGTGTCATCGTCCAGCAGGGAATCCCGCGGGAGGACTACGGACTTCAGTGTCTTTCGCAATGCTTCGGCACGGCGGAGTTGGCGGGTCGCGTTGGCCCAGAAGAGACCGCCTCGCTCGGGATCATGGACTACACAGAGCACGGGGAGAGTGCCGTCGCGCCAGTTGTCCCCGTGATCCCCGACCTGGACGCGGTGTCCCCTCCGGGTACGCACAGAAACCCCGCCCTTGACCTGCACCGCGAGGGAGTCCGCCGTACGCTGCCCGTCCCGGACAAAGGTGACGTGCAAGTCCTCTCCGTGGTCGTTCACACCGTCAATCTCCTGCACGATGTGGCCGTGCCGCTCCAGCAGCGAACGCACCTCGTTCACCGCCACGCGGCCAACACGCCGACTTTCTAGAACCTTTGGCATCTCGCCCCCTCCTGACCCGTTCGGCAACGCTTAGGGCGGAGCACCGACGCGCGAGCCGACTTCAGGTCACTTGAGTGAACGGCCAGCGCAATCAGTGAGAGTCGGCCTCAGGGCTGGGCAACTCGTCCAGGTCGAGAGTGTAGGTCCGGCCGTCGGCCAGCTCGATGGGCAGCTTGCCCGAGCCGTACTTGTGCGTGTGGGCCGCGATGTAGCCGGAGCCGGTGGGCTGGGTGTGGACGACGACCTCCGCGGCGTACGGGTCGACCACCACGTAGACCGGGATGCCGTACCGGCCGTACTTCGCGGTGCAGTCGTCGTAGTCCTTGCGAGCGGAGGAGGCCGACACCACCTCGGCGATGAGCTGCACGTCCTCGAAGCTGTAGCGCTTGCCCTGCCGCTGCGCGTCCTCTCGCAAGATCGCAAAGTCCGGGGCAGAGTTCTCGTCCGCTGGGAAGTCGATGTACACGTCGGAGGCGGTCTTCGCATGCCGGCCGAGCGAGAGCGAGTCGATCTGCATCGACTTGATGGTGCTGGAGTGCTCAAAACTCTGCGGAGTCATGATCACCTTCCCGTCGATACCGAAGAAGACCACGTACCCAGCGGGGAACTCGGTGTGCATGACCGCGTCGACGCTCATCAACGGCTCCTTCCTGTCGCCTCTCAGGATATGGGGCCACGGCCTCGTACGGGGTCCACTGCGGGGGTGCAGAGCAGCGAGGGTGCACTGATCTTCGACCCAAGCGTTCCTATCCCGGTCCGACCGATCACCATAGGTGCCGACTCAACTACCTTCTGACAAAGTCGCCGGTCAGGACTACCTTGTTGTGTTAAGTCATTGGCACCAGTGGCACGCCGCGTACCCGACGCTCATCAGCACCGGCACCCCGCGCCGCCTCCTCGAAGGCCGCCGGCCCCCAGGACACCAGCCCACCGGGTCGTCGGCGTGCTGCTGCAGATACGGCGAGGTCGCGTCCGCCGGACGGTTCGGCATGCCCCCATCCTTACGCATCGGCGCTCGGGATCGAGGGTGGTGACACGAAGTCCTTCGGCTGCTCAGGTTCCTCCACGGAGGCCACCTGGAATTGGGGTAAAGGTCGACCAATACGCGAAGGCAGGAATTGCCTTCTACTGGAGGGTCAAGTCGGCCACCACCGCCGTGCCGCTGGTGTACACCTACTTTTTCGATCCGGCGAGCAGCGCGTACCAGGACGGCGAGGTGTTCGGCTCGGTGAAGGCCGTCGCACCGTTCGCAGTCCAGATCGAGCTGAACGCCCTCTGACGGGTGTCAGTCCTTGGGCTGCTCGGGCTCCTCGACGAAGTTCACCCGGCCGAACTGCTTGTTCATCGACTTGACCAGGAACCAGGTGGCGACGCCGAGGACGGCGAAGACCACGAAGCCCAGCAGACCGGGCGTCACCTTGGCCTTGTCGAAGGTCTCGGCGGCGAGAGTGGTGAGGTGCATCGGGGTGCTCATGTCTCCCATGGTGACCCGGCCCTACGCGGGCCGGGTCACCGGGGTGGGTGCGGGTCGGGGTGTCAGGCGGTGGTGACGGCGGTGCGCAGGCCGGCGAACAGGTCGTCCTCGGGGAGGTCGGTGTCCACCAGCGAGCGGACCAGCTCGTAGTCCTCGGTCGGCCAGACCTTCGTCTGGACCTCGATCGGGATCCGGAACCACGGGCCGTCCGGGTCGATCTGGGTGGCGTGCGCGATCAGTGCGCGGTCCCGGGTCTCGAACCACGCGTCGCAGACCACCCGGGTGGTGATCTCGCGCTCCTTGCGGCCGCTCTTCTCCCACCCCTCGATCCACTCGCCGTACGGCGACTCGAGGTCGTTCTCGGTCAGGTAGGCGTGCATCGCCCGGATCCGGCCCATCGGGAAGCCGTGGTTGTAGTAGACCTTGGACGGCTGCCAGGGCGCGCCGGCCTCGGGGTAGGCGTCCGGGTCACCGGCGGCGTCGAAGGCGGCCATGGTGATCTTGTGGGTCATGATGTGGTCGGGGTGCGGGTAGCCGCCGTTCTCGTCGTACGTGGTGATCACGTGCGGGCGGAACTCGCGGATCAGCTTCACCAGCGGGGCGGCCGCCTCGGCCACCTCCTGGAGCGCGAAGCAGCCCTCGGGCAGCGGCGGCAGCGGGTCGCCCTCCGGCAGGCCGGAGTCGACGAAGCCGAGCCATTCCTGCTTGACGCCGAGGATCTCGCGGGCGGCGTCCATCTCCTTCCGGCGCACCTCGTGGATGTTCTCCTCGACCCACGGGTCGCCCTGGAGCTTGGGGTTGAGAATCGAGCCACGCTCACCGCCGGTGCAGGTGGCGACCAGCACGTCCACCCTCTGTGAGACGTACATGGCCATGGTGGCGGCGCCCTTGCTGGACTCGTCGTCCGGGTGCGCGTGTACCGCCATCAGTCGCAACTGCTCAGTCAACGCCTGGTTCCTTCCGGGAATCATCCGGTTCGTCGGGCCGGTCCCCCGCCGCGTCCGGCGCGGATGCTGCCCTCCTATAGTGACTGACCGGAGGGCCCGTCCATTCCCCCGGTGGACCGTGGGCCCCTCGTCGAAAGGACTGAGCCGACCATGGACTCCGGACGTACGACCGTCGCCCCCGCCCGCTACGGCAAGCGCGGCGACCGCGAGGCCGACCGGCGGCTGCGGATCACCGGCCTGGTCTGCGGCGCGCTCGGCCTGGCCCTGGTCGGCTGGATGGGCGTCAGCTACGTCTCCAAGGGCTCGGTCATGAACGGTCTGATGCCCGGCTTCCAGGTGGTCTCGGCCGAGGCGATCCAGGTGCAGCTCTCGGTGCTCAAGGACGACGGCACGGCGGGGGTCTGCACCGTCCGCGCGCAGTCCGAGGACGGCGGCGTGGTCGGGCTGCACGACTTCCCGATCCCGGCCGCCGGATCGCGCTACGACGAGGTGGTCACGCTGCGCACCACCGCTCGCGCCACCGCCGCCGAACTGCTCGGTTGCGCCCCCGGCAAGTAATCCGTTCGGGCGCATATTCGAGGCCGGGACCGGGCATCCGTACCGGGTACCACCGGCGGGAACGCGCCGATGGCCCTCCCGCTCCGGTCCGGAAATTGTTAGGGTCGTGGTTTCGCCCCTCTCCGGCCGGACGGCAGGAGTGCGGGCGTTGCTTTGTAGTACGCCCCGTTCCCGGCTGACACCAACCCTCAGCGCAGCCCAGCACCTACGAGGAGCACCTGTGACCCAGACCAGCGAGAACGTGACCTGGCTCACTCAGTCCGGCTACGACCAGCTCAAGGCCGAGCTGGACTACATGACCGGCCCGTGGCGCGCCGAGATCGTCAAGAAGATCGAGGCGGCCCGCGAGGAGGGCGACCTCAAGGAGAACGCCGGTTACCACGCGGCCCGGGACGACCAGGGCAAGGGCGAGCTGCGGATCCGCCAGCTCACCCAGCTGCTGGAGCGGGCCAAGGTCGGCGAGGCCCCGGCGGACTCCGGCGTGGTGGCCCCCGGCATGGTCGTGACGATCGCCTTCGACGGCGACGAGGACGACACCATGGTCTTCCTGCTCGGCTCCCGCGAGATGGCGGGCGCCTCCGAGGTGGACGTCTACTCCCCGCAGTCCCCGCTCGGCTCGGCCATCGACGGCAAGAAGATCGGCGACGAGGCGCACTACGAGCTGCCGAACGGCAAGCGCGCGATGGTCAAGGTGATCGCGGCCAAGCCGCACGCCTGATCCCCCGACACGCCCGAGCGGCGGCCGCCCCCATCGAAAGGGGACGGCCGCCGCTCGCGTGCGTACGGGGGTGCTCAGCCAGTGGCAGGGCGGACCCGGCTCAACCGACTGCGGAGCGGACCCCGCTCAACCGACCGCGGAGCGGACCCCGCTCAACCGACCGCGGAGCGGACCCCGCTCAACCGACCGCGGAGCGGTACTTGCGGACCGACAGCCAGGAGAAGAAGGCCATGATGGCCAGCGACCACAGCACCGAGAGCAGCGCCGCGTTCTCCATCGGCCAGCCGCCGGTGACCGGGCCGACCTGGTTGCCGAACAGGTCGCGGCAGGCCTGCACCGTCGCGCTGAACGGGTTCCAGTAGGCGACCGGCTGCAACCAGCCCGGCATCGAGCTGACCGGGACGAAGGCGTTCGAGATGAAGGTCAGCGGGAACAGCCAGATCAGACCGGCCGAGGTGGCCGCCTCCGGGCTGCGCACCGACAGACCGATCAGCGCGCCGATCCAGGAGAACGCGTAGCCCAGCAGGAGCAGCAGCCCGAACGCGCCGAGCGCCTTCAGGAAGCCCTCGTGGATCCGCCAGCCGACCAGCACCGCGACGATCATCAGCACCAGCAGGGTGAACGCGGTCTGCACCAGGTCGGCCAGCGTGCGGCCGACCAGCACGGCGGAGCGGGTCATCGGGAGCGAGCGGAACCGGTCCACCAGCCCCTTGGTCATGTCCTCCGCGATACCGGCCGAGGCGCCGGCCACCGCGAAGGTGACGGTCTGGGCGAAGATGCCCGCCATCAGGAACTGGGTGTAGGTGCTGGCACTCGCACTGGTGCCGGGGATCTGGATCGCCCCGCCCATCACGTACGAGAACAGCAGCACGAACATCACCGGCTGCATCAGCCCGAAGACCACGATCTCCGGGATCCGGGTCATCCGGCGCAGGTTGCGCTTGGCGATCACCCAGGAGTCGTGCAGCATCGCGCTGACCCCGTGCCGCTGCTGCGGGACGGCGCCGCCGATCGCATGTTCGGTGGCCGTGGTCATCAGGCGTCCTTCCCGAGGCTCTTGCGGCCCTTGCCGGGCTGCTCGTCCTCGTCCTCGGTCTCCGCGACGGTGGCATGGCCGGTCAGCGAGAGGAACACGTCGTCCAGGGTCGGGCGGCGCAGGCCGATGTCGTCGATCTCGATCGAGCGCGCGTCCAGCTCGCGGATCACGTCGGCGAGCACCTTGGCGCCACCGCTGACCGGCACGGTGATCTTCCGGGTGTTCTTCTCCAGCGTCGGGTCGCCCTTGGCGTACGGCGCCAGCGCGGCCAGCGCCTCGGTCACGTCGTCCCGCTCGTGCACCACCACCTCGACCCGCTCGCCGCCGATCTGAGCCTTGAGCTGGTCGGCGGTGCCGCGGGCGATCACCTTGCCGTGGTCGACCACCGCGATGTCGTGGGCGAGGCGGTCGGCCTCCTCCAGGTACTGGGTGGTCAGCAGCAGGGTGGTGCCCTGCTCGACCAGGGTCTCGATGACCTCCCAGAGCGCGAGCCGGTTGCGCGGGTCCAGACCCGTGGTCGGCTCGTCCAGGAACATCACCGGGGGCCGGACCACCAGCGCGGCCGCCAGGTCGAGCCGGCGGCGCATGCCGCCGGAGTAGGTCTTGGCGGTGCGGTCGGCGGCCTCGCTGAGGTTGAACCACTCCAGCAGCTCGCGGGCGCGGGCCTTCGCGTCCCGCACGCTCATCTGGTAGAGCTCGCCGACCATCTGCAGGTTCTCACGGCCCGTCAGGTACTCGTCGACGGCGGCGTACTGACCGGAGAGGCCGATCAGGCTGCGCACCTTGTTCGGGTGCTTCAGCACGTCCACCCCGGCGACCACGGCACGGCCGGAGTCGGGGCGGAGCAGGGTGGTGAGTACCCGGACGGTGGTGGTCTTGCCGGCGCCGTTCGGGCCGAGCAGTCCGAGCACCGTGCCCTCGGGGACGTCGAGGCTGACGCCGTCGAGGGCACGTACGTCACCGAAGGTCTTGACCAGGTTCTCGGCTTGGATGGCTGGCGCCATGAGCCTGCCTCATCTCCTCTGACGATATGACTGATATGTCCACTCTGACCCGAGGGGAATACCCGGGCGAACCGGAATCCATGCCGGGGAGTGACATCGGAGAAACGCGATGCATCGCGAGAATGACAGCTCGCGATATATCGCGTCAAGGATCAGGCGCACGGCGCAGTGAAGGCAGCGCGGAGCCGATCCGCGCTGACACCCTCTCAGCTCGGACTGACAACCGCCCCTGGTTTTCCGGTTGTCGGCGCTCCCGGGCGCTACTGGGTGACCACGTAGCCCGCGTGCCGGAGGTCGCCCAGCACCGCGGCGCAGTGCTCGGGCCCCTTGGTCTCCAGGTGCAGGTCCACCTCGACCTCGGTCAGCCCCAGCCGGGGGTCGATCCGGACGTGCGCGATGTCCAGCACGTTGGCGTCCACCCCGGTGAGCACCGCCAGCAGATCGGCCAGCGCCCCCGGCTTGTCGGTCAGCCGGACCCGGATCGACAGGTACCGGCCCGCCGCCACCAGCCCGTGCCGCAGCACCCGTTGCATCAGCTGCGGGTCGATGTTGCCGCCCGAGAGCACCGCCACCACCGGGCCCTGGAAGGTCTCCGGATGCTCCAGCAGCGCGGCCAGCGGACTCGCCCCGGCCGGTTCGACCACCAGTTTGAGCCGCTCCAGGCTGAGCAGCAGCGCCCGGGACAGCCCCTCCTCGGAGACCGTCCGGACGCCGTCCGCCAGGGTGTTCACCACCTCGAACGGAATGTCACCCGGTCGGCCCACCATGATCCCGTCCGCCATGGTGGCGAACCGCTCCAGCGAGACCGGCCGCCCCGCCGCCAGCGAGGGCGGGTACGCGGCGGCGTTGGCCGCCTGCACCCCGATCACCTGAACGTCCGGGCGGAGCGGCTTGACCGCCGCCGCGATCCCCGCCAGCAGCCCGCCGCCGCCCACTCCGACCAGGATGGTGCGGACCTCCGGGCACTGCTCCAGGATCTCCAGGCCGACGGTGGCCTGGCCGGTGACGACGTCCCAGTGGTCGAACGGGTGGATGAACACCGCGCCGGTAGCGTCCGCGTACTGCTGCGCCGCGTTCAGCGCCTCGTCCACGGTGCTGCCGTGCAGCCGGACCTCGGCGCCGTAGTCCCTGGTCGCCGCCACCTTGGGGAGCGGGGCCGCCAGCGGCATGAAGACCGTCGACCGCACCCCGAGCAGCGAGGCGGCCAGCGCCACCCCCTGCGCGTGGTTGCCCGCGCTCGCCGCCACCACGCCGCCGGCCCGCTCCACCGGCGACAGCCCGGCGATCCGGACGTACGCGCCGCGCAGCTTGAACGAACCGGTGCGCTGCAGGTTCTCGCACTTCAGGTGTACCGGCGCACCGATCAGCCCCGCCAGGTAGCGGCTGCTCTCCATCGGCGTGACCCGGGCGACCCCGGCGAGCATCTTCTGCGCACCACGGACGTCGTCCAGGGTGATCGGCCAGTTGTGCATACGTCCTCTTCGAGGCAGACGGTCCGGCAGACAGGGGCTCGGGGAACTGCGACGCCGGCCTCGGAAAAGGTCACGCGTGCGTGGGTGGTCAGGCACTTTCGCAGTGACCCGAGCGCACCAGATCTCCTCGCCCACCCGGCGGAGCCGCACATCGGCAGAGCCCCGAGCCCCTGGATCGTAGGGCGTCAGCCCAGGGCGCGGGTGAGGTCCGCGAGCAGGTCGTCGATCGACTCGATGCCGACCGAGACCCGGATCAGGTCGGCCGGCACCTCAAGGGCGGAGCCCGCGACCGAGGCGTGCGTCATCCGCCCCGGGTGCTCGATCAGCGACTCGACACCGCCCAGCGACTCGCCGAGGGTGAACAGTTCGGCCCGGTTGCAGACGTCCACCGCGGCCTGCTCGCCACCGTTGACCCGGAACGAGACCATCCCGCCGAACGCCTTCATCTGCTTGGCGGCGATGTCGTGCCCGGGGTGCGAGGGCAGCCCGGGGTAGATCACCTGGCTGACCTTGGGGTGGGCGGAGAGCAGCTCGGCGACCTTCGCGGCGTTGGAGCTGTGCCGGTCCATCCGGACCCCGAGGGTCTTGATGCCGCGCAGCACCAGCCAGGCGTCGAACGGCCCGGCCACCGCGCCCATCGCGTTCTGGTGGTACGCCAGTTCCTCGCCGAGACCGGCCTCGGCCGCCACCAGGGCGCCGCCGACCACGTCGGAGTGGCCGCCCATGTACTTGGTGGTCGAGTGCACCACCACGTCCGCGCCGAACGACAGCGGCTGCTGCAGGTACGGGCTGGCGAAGGTGTTGTCCACCACCAGCAGCGCACCGGCCCGGTGGGCCACCTCGGCCAGCCCGGCGATGTCGGAGATGCCGAGCAGCGGGTTGGAGGGGGTCTCCACCCAGAGCGCACGGGTGTTGGGGCGCAGCGCGTCCCGGACCGCCGCCAGGTTCTGGGTGTCCGCGACGGAGAACTCGACGCCCCAGCGGGTGAGCACCTTGGCGAACAGCCGGAAGGTGCCGCCGTAGGCGTCGTTCGGGATGACGATGTGGTCGCCCGGCTTCAGCACGGTGCGCAGCAGGGTGTCCTCGGCGGCCAGGCCGGAGGCGAAGGCGAGGCCGCGGGCGCCGCCCTCGATCGCGGCCAGGCACTCCTCGAGCGCGGTACGGGTGGGGTTGGCGGAGCGGCTGTACTCGTAGCCGTTCCGGAGGCCGCCGACGCCGTCCTGCTTGTAGGTGGACACCTGGTAGATCGGCGTGACGACGGCCCCGGTCTGGGGATCTGCTTCCTGACCCGCGTGGATGGCGAGAGTCTCGAAGCCCTGGGGAAGCTGGTGCTCGGTCATACCGCTGAGCCTAGGGCCTGTCCGAGGGTTCCCGCCGGATCAGCCCGACGCGGGGGCGAAACGGGCCAAGGGCGGGCAGAGCGCCCGCGGTGCCGACCACCCGTCAAGTGCGACGCGCCGGGCGGCTACGATCTGCACTTCCCGCACACATGTTCAGGGTGCGGACGGAACGTCAAAGGGGGAGGAACGCATGGGCACGCCCGCGCGACCCACCGGAATGAGCACGGCCGGACGGGCCGCCCTCGCGGTCGCCATGCTGGTCGGCTTCTACCTGCTCGCGGCCGGCCTGGTGCTCGGCGTCCTGGGCGCCGACGTCGCCCTGGTCGTGGAGACCGGGCGGCTGAACCCGGCGATCGGCAAGCTGATCCTGCTCAGCCTGGCCGTCGCCTACCCCGTGCTCCGGGTGGTCTTCCTGACCCGCCGTCCGCGCGAGCGGGGCGAGGCGTACGGCCTGCCGGTGACCCGCGAGCAGCAGCCTGAGCTGTGGGCCAGGGTGGACCGGATCGCCGAGCGGACCGGCGTCCGCGGACCGGCCGAGATCCGGCTGATCCCCGAGGTCAACGCGGGTGTCCGGGAGGACACCAAGCTGCTCGGGCTGATCCCCGGCAAGCGGCACCTGGTGATCGGCGCCCCGCTGCTGATCGGCCTGACCGAGGCCGAGCTGGACTCGGTGCTGGCCCACGAGTTCGGCCACTACAGCAACCGCGACGTCCGGCTGGCCGGCGTCACGGTGGCCGGGCGGAGCGCGATCCTGCACACCATCCACGGCCTGCACGCGCGGGCCGACGGCCACCAGGCCCAGCAGCAGGCCGAGCTCAGGGCGAAGGCCGCGAAGCGGCTGGCCAAGGGCAAGAAGGTCACCGAGGAGAAGGCCGGCGGCGGTGTCGACCGGGCGCTGGCCAAGCTCTTCACCCAGTACGCCAAGCTGTACTTCCGGGTCTCCGAGTCGGTGAGCCGCCGTCAGGAGTACGCCGCCGACCGGTCCGCCGCCGCGATCGCCGGGCGGGACGCCACCGCCGCCGCGCTGCGCCGGCTGCCGCTGCTGGACGCCGCCGAGAGCTTCTACCTGCACCGGTACGCCACCATCGGGTGGTCCGCCGGCCTGCTCCCGATGCCGGGTCAGGTGTACGGCGGGCTGGCCGAGCTGCTCGCCGACCCGAAGCGCCGTCAGGAGCTGGCCGAGCTGGCCCTGGAGCCCGCCGAGGAGGAGGCCGACCCGTACGACTCGCACCCGCCGATCGCCCAGCGGGTGGCCGCGATCGAGGCGCTGCCCGACGACGGCCGGGCCGCCGAGGGCTCCGGCCCCGCGCTGGTGCTGCTGCACGAGGCCGAACGGACGCTGGCCGCGCTGGAGTCGGTCTGCCTGGTGCCCGAGGCCGCGACCAAGCGCCGGGTGGCCTGGCCGGAGCTGGTGCAGACCGTCTGCCTGACCGACTGCCGGGAGGACTGCCAGCCGATCCTGACCGCGCTCACCTCCGCCGGGCTGCCCGGCACGGTCGAGGCGCTGCTGGACGCGATCGACGCCGGCCGCACCTGGGAGCTGGCCGGCCGGCTGCCGCGCGACGAGCAGGCCGTCGCCCCGACCGGCCTGGCCGCCCGCGAGGCGGCCCGCCCGGTCTTCCGGTCCACCCTGGGCCGGCTCACCGTGCTGGCGCTGGCCGAATCGGGCCGGGCGCACTGGGAGTTCTCCTGGTCCACCGCCGCCGTCCTGCACCTGCCCGACAGCTGGGACGAGACCTTCTCCGCCGCCCTGGACGCCGCGGTCGCGGACGTCCCGGACACCGCGCCGCTGCGCACCCTGCTCACCACCGCCGGGCCCGTCCCGGCCGCTCACTGAACCACCGGAGTCCCCACGCATGCTGTTCCTCACCATCGCCGTCTGCGCGTTGCTGTTCACCCTGTTCAAGTCGCTGAAGGCCAAGCGGGCCGCCGGCGTGAGCCACGCCGAGGTGCTGGCCGACCCGGCCCGCGCCTCCCAGTTCGGGCTGGTGCCCAACCAGGGCCTGGTGCTCGGCCGCACCACGGTCGACGACGACGCCCGAATCGCGCTGTCCGCCGTCCGGGACGGCAGCTGGCGGGAGGCCGCCGCCTACATCGAGGCGGCCGGCACCGACTGGGACGAGCGCTGGAGCCGGACCGAACTCTTCGTCAACCAGGCCGCCCACGACGACGGTTGGCTGAACGCCTGGCGGATGGAGCAGCCGGAGAACTCCGACGCCGCCGCGCTGCACGTGGAGGCACTGGTCCACGCCGGCTGGGCGATCCGGGGTTCCGGCTACGCCAACACGGTCACCGACGAGATGCGGGACGGCTTCAGGCGCAAGCTCCAGCAGGCCACCGAGGCCGCGGCCGAGGCCGTCGCGCTGGCCGCACCCGCCGACCCGAGCCCGTACCTGGCCCAGCTCGCGCTGGCCCGGGGCGACAACTGGTCGAACGACGACTTCCGGATGTTCTGGGCCAAGGCGGTCAAGCGGGCCCCGCTGAACCGGGACGCCCACTGGCAGGCGATGCAGTACTGGTGCCGCAAGTGGCACGGCAGCAACGACCTGATGCACGCCTTCGTGGACGAGGCGATCGCCGCCGCCCCGGCCGGCAGCCTGCTCGGCACGCTCAAGCTGGACGCGTACGAGGAGCAGTACGACGACGCCGCGAGCCGGACCTCCGCCGAGCTGCGGGCCGCCGTCGACGCCGTGCTGGCGGACATCGCGGCCGCCCGGCCGGACCACCCGGAGCTGCCCGCCGCCCGTGGCCGGGTGGTCCGCTTCCTGGCCGGCCAGGGCCGGCACGCCGAGGCGCTGGCCCAGTTCCAGGCGCTCGGACCGGTGATCCCCGCCCCGTTCCTGGGCGACCCGGACGAGTTCGTCGAGCTCCGGGCCAGGACCGTGGTCGCGCTCTCCCGCTGACCGCCGCCCGGCGGCCGTCCCGGTGGAATCCCGGGCGGCCGCCGGGCGTTGCACAGGGCACCGTCCCCCGAGCACTGGGAGCAGCCGTGCTGTTCAACCGTCACAAGAGCGAGCTGGTCACCGCCGAGCAGGCCCTGCCCGGCCGGGCGGCCCCGCTGTTCACCCTGACCGAGCCGCACACCGTGCTCGGCACCGCGCTGGCCGGCCCCTACCCCGCAGGGCTGGAGACGGCCGACTTCGCGATGGGCTGTTTCTGGGGCGCCGAGCGGAAGTTCTGGGAGCTGGACGGGGTGTGGACCACCCTGGTCGGCTACCAGGGCGGGCACACCCCGCACCCGACCTACGAGGAGGTGTGCAGCGGTCTGACCGGCCACACCGAGGCGGTCCGGGTGGTCTACGACCCGGCGCTGGTCTCGTACGGGACGCTGCTGAAGACCTTCTGGGAGGCGCACGACCCGACCCAGGGGTTCCGGCAGGGCAACGACCAGGGCACCCAGTACCGCTCCGCCGCGTACGCCCACACCCCGGCGCAGGCCGCCGAGCTGGCCGCCTCGCAGGCGGCCTTCCAGCCCGCGCTGACCGCGATCGGCCTGGGCCCGATCACCACCGAGACCGGCCCGGCCGGCCCGTTCTACCCGGCCGAGCCCTACCACCAGCAGTACCTGTCCGACGCCAAGAACCCGAACGGCTACTGCGGCCTCGGCGGCACCGGCGCCAGCTGCCCGATCGGAGTGGCCCGCACCCAGGGCTGAGCACGCGCGAAGGCCCCGCCGGTTCCGGCGGGGCCTTCGTCACGTACGGGGTGTCAGCTGGTGGCGCCGAGCAGCTGCTTGATCTGCTCGTAGGTCATGCCGCTCTGGTTCAGCAGCTTGATCTGCGCCTCCGGGATGCCCTTGGCCGTCAGCTCCTTGAGCTGGGCGTCGGTCAGCGCGGCCGCGGTGCTGCCGCCACCGATCTTGCCGCCGGCCTTGCTGCCCATCATCGAGGTGACGATCTGCTCGAAGTCGGCCATCGCGAACTTGGTGGCACCGTCCGGCGCCTTCGGGGCCTCGGCCGCGTCCTTGCTGAAGGTCACCTTGACCGGCAGGTGCGCGTCGGCCGGCAGCTTGGAGTCGAGCTGGGCCAGGTCGAGGGAGATCGCGGAGACCGAGCCGTCCTTGATGAAGACGTCCAGGCCGACCTTCTTGTCCGGGATGTCGGTCGGGGCGCTGCCGGGCAGCTTCTCCATGCCCGGGATGTCCTTGAGCACCGGCTTGACGCTCTTCAGCAGGTCGTCGGCGAGGGCCTTGGCGGGGGCGGAGACGTAGATGTGCTCGGCGCCGTCCTGCTTGCCCTTGTCCTCGAAGGTGACGTTGCGGGAGAGGACGTCCTTGACGGTGTTGACCAGGCCGGAGGCGACCTTGGGGTCGACCGACGGAGCGGCCGAGGCGCCGCCGGCCTTGCTGCCGGCCGCCTTGGTCGCCTGCTCGGCGAGGTCCTTGAGGGCCTTGCCCTCGACCTCGACCCACTTGCCGGCGACGGCGTCCTGGATCACCTTCGGGAAGGCCGAGGCGGCGTCCTTGAGCTCACCGGCGTCCTCGCCGGCCAGCTGGGCGACGCCGTCCACGTCGGCCTTGAGGTAGAAGTTGCCGTCGACCCAGCGCAGCTCGGCGTAGCTCTTGCCGCTCTTGCCGGCCAGCGCGTACGCGACGTCGAAGCCCGGGTCCTGGCCGAGCGAGTTGAGCGGGTCGGCGCCGGACTGCGCGTTCTTGAAGGAGTCGAGGTCCTTCAGCGGCTTGTCCGCGCTGACCGCGACCGAGATCTTCAGCTCGGCCATCAGCTCGGCGGTCTTGCGGTCGAGGTTGTCACCCTTGGCGCTGGCGAGCTTGTCGAACGCGATGATCTCGTCGGCGGTCGCCCCGAAGGAGAGCTCGGCCTTGAGGGTCTTGCCGTCGGTGATCTTGCCGAACGCGTCGGAGACCTTCTCGGCGGCGGTCAGCTGCTTGACGGTGCCACAGGCCGCGAGGCCGGTGGCGAGGACGACGGTGCAGGCGGTCGCGGCGAGGGCCCCCCGGGCCGCGCGGCGCATGGTGGTGTTGATGGAACTTCTCCCCCGTGAGGCTGCGCCCAGGTGGTGTGTGCAACCGGGCCGCAAGGTTTGACAGCTGCTGGATACGCCCCCAGACAAGCAGCTTTCACCCGCCGGGGCACCCCGATTTCGCCGCTCGTGGCGGAATCGGGACGTGCCCCATAACTTATCCGGTTCTTACGACAGTCCGACTGTGGGGGGTCAGACCGCGCTGCCCGCCTGCCAGCTGGCCCAGTCCATGTTCCAGCCGCTCAGGCCGTTCGACGGATCGACCGTCCGGTCGCCGGAGTTGATCACCTCGACCACGTCGCCCACCATCGAACTCGCATAGAACTTGGCCCCGTTGGTGTTCGGGTCCGAAGCACCCTTGGCATCCCTGAGCGCGATGCAGCCGTGGCTGGTGTTCGCCTTGCCGAACTGCGAGGCGGGCGACCAGTAGTTGCCGTGGATGAAGGTGCCCGAGGTGGTCAGCCGCTGCGCGTGCGGCACGTCCGGGATGTTGTACTCGTCGCCCAGGCCGACCGTGGCGGAGTCCATCTTGGTCTGCTGGTACTGCTCGGAGATGACCAGCTTGCCGGCCCAGGTCCGGTGCTCGGGAGCGCCGCCGATGATCGGGTAGGTCGCGGTGACCTGACCGTCGGTGGTGACCGTGAGGGTGTCCGCGGCGAGGTCGGCGACGCTGGTCTGGCTGCGGCCGACGGTGAAGCTCACGTCCTTGGACTGGGTGCCGTAGACCCCCTTGGCGCCCTCCACGTCCTTCAGCCGGAGCTGCAGGGTGACCCGGGTGCCCTTCGCCCAGTACTGCTGCGGCCGGAAGTCCAGCCTGGTGCTGGAGAACCAGTGGCCGACGATCTCGACGCCGGGCTGCGCGGTCACCGTGATCGCCTGCTGGACGGCCTTCCGGTTGGTGACCGGCTTGTTGAAGTTGATCGAGACCGGCATCCCGACCCCGACGGTCGCGCCGTTCTCGGGGGTGAAGTAGCCGATGAAGGTGTTGGCCGGCGAGGCGGTGCCGAACTTGGTGTTGGCGTCCGCCTCCAGCTTGGCCGCGTCCGTCGCGACGGCCGCCACGGTGTACTGGGTGCCGCTGGTCAGCGGCCCGGTGGAGACCCAGCTCGCGCCGTCGGCGGCGAGCTGCCCCGGTATCTCCTTGCCGTCCTCGCCGGTGAGCTTGACCGAGCCGAGCCTGCCGTCGGCCACGGCGACCTTCACCGGCTCGGTGAAGGAGGCGTCCGTCACACCGTCGGCCGGGGTCACCGTGATCCTGGCGACCGAGGTCTTCGGCGAGGCGCTGCCGCCGGCCCCGGTGCTGCCACTGGCGCCGCCGCCACCGCCCTTGTCGGAGTCGCCGCTGCAGGCCGCCAGCAGCAGCACCGGGGCGCCCAGCAGGCCGCCCAGCACGCCGCGTCGGGTCCAGCTGCCGCCGGGGGTGGGGCGCTGCTCATCGGCTGACGTCACGGTGGGTCTCCCTGCTCTTCACCTGCGGGCGTTACGGATACAAACAACGCAATCCAGGACGAACCGGTTCCGTCACCAAACGGTTGAGATCGTATGAGACTACTGAAGATGCCGCCATAACGGACGAATCGCCCGCCCGGGGAGCCGGACGGGCGATCGGTGGTGCGCAGGGGACTACTCGGCCGCCTCGACGGCGTACTCGTCCCAGTTCTCGTCGGTCGGGTCGAACTCGGTCTGGGCGGACTCCCAGGTGGCCGAGGTCAGCTCGATGCCGGGCACCTCGCCGAGCAGCGCCACCGGGTCGATGAAGTGCGCGAGCGAACCGGACGGGTCCACCTCGATCGCCTCCACCGACTGGGTGCGCTCCTCGTCGTCCAGGTACTCGTCGCTCTCGACCTGGGCGAGGGCGGCGGCCTTCAGGGCCTGCTCGTCGGTGATCTCGGCGATGATCTCGATGCTGAGGCGTACGTAACGCGGGGCGTCCTGCTCGGGCAGGTCAGTGCTGGTCATGTGTGCGAGCGTAGGCGAGTCGCGGCCCTCCCGGGAAACAGGGAGGGCCGGCCCCCGGAAACCGGGGACCGGCCCTGCCGTTCTCCGTCAGACTCCCCCACCCGGGAGTCACGGAGACGCGCCTCGCGGCGCGGTAGGTGCCGCAGGAGCCGCCGCACCCTGACCTCGGCCGAGACCGGTGCCAGGGGCGGGACGACGGCAACCCCTACGGGCGGACACGGTGGGCCGGGTCAGGGCCGACCGACGTGTCCGTGGTGACGGCGGTGCCGGGGAGCCGCTCCCGACTGTTGCTGTCACCATGCTCGGCGTCTTGCCGTGACTCATACATTGCCCGAGCCGTGTTAAGCGCGTGATGCGCGGAGGTGACGCCGGTGTACCACTTCGTGAGGAGACGAATCCTCACCCGTCCGGCGCCACCCTCCGGCTGACGACAGGTCAGTGACCGGCCCGGTTGGCCAGGAAGGCCAGCAGGTCCTGACTGGTCACGATGCCCTGCGGCTTGCCCTCGACCAGCACCACCGCGGCGTCGGCCTTCTCCAGGACGGTCATCAGGCTGGTCACCGTCTCACCGGAGCCGACCACCGGCAGCGGCTTGGACATCACGCTCTCCAGCGTGTCGGTGAGCGCGATCCGCTGGGCGAACAGGCCCTCCAGCAGCTCCCGCTCGACCACCGAGCCGATCACCTCGCCCGCCATCACGTCGGGGTGCGCGGCCCCTGCGGAGACCACCGGCATCTGGGAGACGCCGAAGTCCCGCAGCACCCGGACCGCCTCGGCGACCGTCTCGCTCGGGTGCATGTGGACGAACTGCGGGATGCCCTCGTGCTCGATCGCGTCCTTGCGGGCCAGCACCTCGCCGATGTGCGCCTCGTCGGTGCCCGAGGGCAGGAAGCCGTAGTCGGCCATCCAGTCGTCGTTGAAGATCTTCGACAGGTAGCCGCGGCCGCCGTCGGGCAGGATCACCACGACCACGTCGTCCGGGCCGAGGCCCTTGGCCACCTCGAGCGCGGCCACCACGGCCATCCCGCAGGAGCCGCCGACCAGCAGGCCCTCCTCCTTGGCGAGGCGGCGGGTCATCTGGAACGAGTCCTTGTCGGAGACCGCGACGATCTGGTCCGCCACGTTCCGGTCGTAGGCGGTCGGCCAGAAGTCCTCGCCGACGCCCTCGACCAGGTACGGCCGGCCGGTGCCACCGGAGTAGACCGAGCCCTCGGGATCCGCGCCGATCACCTTGACCGCGCCGCCGGAGGCCTCCTTGAGGTAGCCGCCGGTGCCGGAGATGGTGCCGCCGGTGCCGACGCCGGCGACCAGATGGGTGATCTTCCCCGCGGTCTGCTCCCAGAGCTCGGGGCCGGTCGAGTGGTAGTGCGAGGCCGGGTTGTCCGGGTTGGAGTACTGGTCCGGCTTCCAGGCGTTCGGGGTCTCCCGGACCAGCCGGTCGGAGACGTTGTAGTAGGAGTCCGGGTGCTCGGGGGCGACCGCGGTCGGACAGACCACCACCTCGGCGCCGTAGGCCCGGAGCGTGTTGATCTTGTCGGTGGAGACCTTGTCCGGACAGACGAAGATGCAGTGGTAGCCCTTCTGCTGGGCCACGATCGCCAGGCCGACACCGGTGTTGCCCGAGGTGGGCTCGACGATGGTGCCGCCCGGCTTCAGGGCGCCGGACGCCTCGGCGGCCTCGATCATGCGCATCGCGATGCGGTCCTTGATCGACCCCCCGGGGTTGAAGTACTCGACCTTCGCCAGCACGGTGGCACTGATGCCCTCGGTGACCTTGTTGAGCTTCACCAACGGCGTGTTGCCGACCAGGTCGATGATCGAATTGTGGTACCGCACGGGGGTCCTCCCGGTCTGGGACGCTACGACAGTCATGAGTACTTCAAAGCCTAGGGCGTCTCAAGGAATGGACGCACCCGCGCCGGGCCTCCGATCCGGCGGGTTCGATCCCGGCCGTTCACCCACCGGATGGACGATCCGCCCCGATAGGCCCCCGGCGCGGTGGGTACCTAACAGGGACAGAGCACAGCTGGTGCCCCGGCAGGGGCCGGGTGAAGGGGGGCCGGGATGACAGCGTCACAGGTGTCGCGGGCCCGGGTGGCCCGCAAGATCGCCACGGCGGCCGCGTACGGGGGCGGCGGAATCGGGCTGCTCGGGGTCGGACTGATCGGGCTGCTGGTGACCGAGAGCAGGCTGGCGGTCCGCGCGGTCGGGCTGCTGGAGGGCGACCCACCGCCGGCCGACGGCGTGTACGGGGCGGCCTTCGCCGACCCCACGAGTGACCAGCCGCCGCTGGTGCTCGCCTTTCTGGGTGACTCGACGGCCGCCGGGCTCGGCGTGATCCGGGGCGAGGAGACCCCCGGCGCACTGCTCGCGACCGGGCTCGCCTCGGTGGCCGAGCGCCGGGTCCGGCTGGTGAACGTGGCCAGGTCCGGCGCCCAGTCGGTGGAGCTGGCCGGGCAGGTGGAGCTGGCCCTGCCGCACCGGCCGGAGCTGGCCGTGATCATCGTCGGCGCCAACGACGTGACCAAGCACACCCCGGCCCCGCTGGCCGTCCGTCAACTCGGCGAGACGGTACGGGCGCTGCGCGCGGCCGGCTGCCAGGTGGTGGTCGGCACCTGCCCGGACCTGGGCACCATCAAGCCGGTCCGGCCACCGCTGCGCTGGGTGGCCCGTCGGCTCAGCCGGCAGCTGGCGGCCGCCCAGACCATCGCGGTGGTGGAGCAGGGCGGCCGGACGGTCTCGCTCGGCTCACTGCTCGGCCCGGAGTTCGCGGCCCGCCCGGAGATGTTCGCGGCCGACCGCTACCACCCGTCCGCGCAGGGCTACGCGACCGCCGCGATGGCCCTGCTGCCCTCGCTCTGCGCCGCGCTGGACCTCTGGCCGGAGGAGTCCGGCCCGCGGATCGAGGCCGAGCAGGTGCTGCCGATGGCGGTGGCCGCGGCGGCCGCCGCCGGGCGCTCCGGCACCGAGGTGGCCGCCGCCGAGCGGCTCGGCGACCTCGGCCGGCGCTGGGCGCAGGTCAAGCTGCGGCTGCGGCTGGGCCTGCCGGAGAGCTCCGCGCGCGTCCCCGAACCGGGGTCGGCGTCGGCCAACTCACACCCGGAGACGGGTGACGCCAGAGCTACCAAGCGGTAACTTTCCTCCCGGGCCGACCGCTTGGGCCGGAGTACGGTCGGATGTGCAGGCCCAGCAGCCCGGAGACACTCAGCGAGGAGCCCGTCATGCCCGAAGCCGTCATCGTCAGCGCCGCCCGTTCGCCGATCGGCCGGGCCTTCAAGGGCTCCCTCAAGGACATCCGGCCGGACGACCTGACCGCCCAGATCATCGGCGCCGCACTGGCCAGGCTCCCCGAGCTGGACCCGCGCGACATAGAGGACCTGATGCTCGGCTGCGGCCTGCCCGGCGGCGAGCAGGGCCACAACCTGGCCCGGATCATCGCGGTCCAGATGGGCATGGACTACCTGCCCGGCGCCACCGTCACCCGGTACTGCTCCTCCTCGCTGCAGACCACCCGGATGGCACTGCACGCGATCAAGGCGGGCGAGGGCGACATCTTCATCTCGGCCGGGGTGGAGACCGTCTCGCGCAGCGTCAACGGCACCTCGGACGGCATGCCGGGCACCCAGAACCCGCTGTTCGCGGACGCCGTGGCGCGCACCGCCGACCGGGCCGCCAAGGGCGGCGGCGAGTGGCACGACCCGCGTGCGGACGGCCTGCTGCCGGACGCCTACATCGCGATGGGCCAGACCGCCGAGAACCTGGCCGCGCTCAAGGGCGTCACCCGGGCCGAGCAGGACGAATTCGGGGTCCGCTCGCAGAACCTGGCCGAGGCGGCCATCAAGTCGGGCTTCTGGGCCCGCGAGATCACCCCCGTCACGCTGCCCGACGGCACCGTGGTGAGCACCGACGACGGCCCGCGGGCGGGCGTCACCCTCGACGCGGTCTCCGGCCTGAAGCCGGTGTTCCGCCCGGACGGCACGGTTACCGCCGGTAACTGCTGCCCGCTGAACGACGGCGCCGCCGCCCTGGTGATCATGTCCGACACCAAGGCCCGCGAGCTCGGCCTGACCCCGCTCGCCCGGGTGGTCTCCACCGGGGTCAGCGGCCTCTCCCCCGAGATCATGGGCTACGGCCCGGTCGAGGCCAGCCGGCAGGCCCTCAAGCGGGCCGGGCTGACCATCGACGACATCGACCTGGTGGAGATCAACGAGGCCTTCGCGGCCCAGGTCATCCCGTCCTACCGGGACTTGGGCATCCCGCTGGAGAAGCTGAACGTGAACGGCGGCGCGATCGCGGTCGGCCACCCCTTCGGCATGACCGGTGCACGGCTCACCACCACCCTGATCAACTCGCTGCAGTGGCACGACAAGCAGTTCGGCCTGGAGACCATGTGCGTCGGCGGCGGCCAGGGCATGGCGATGGTGATCGAGCGACTCAGCTGAGTGACGGCGGCGGTCCGCACCACCCGTTCGGAGTGACCCTGTGTGACTGAGGGCCGGATCACATCGCGATCGTGATCCGGCCCTTCGGATGCCCTCCGGAGGCCGTTTTGTCGACGCCCCGAAGTCGGTCAACTCCGCAGCGTAGAACGGTACTACCTAACAATTTGAGGACAAGGACGAAAGTCACGGACAAATCGGACATCTGCCACTGCAGCAACTCCCCACCATGCGGCAGTGTGGAGAGGTAACCCCGTTCCACTCCTCGCTAGGAGTACGTTCCGTGAGCGCCGTGTACATCTCCCTGCTGCTGGTCCTGATCGCCCTCTGCACCGCTGTGTTGCTGCAGCTGCGCGGGCTGGCCCGTCGGCTCGCCGTCCCGTCCGAACCTTCAACTGCTGCCGCCCCGGCGCCGGTTGACGAAGCCGTGATCCGCCGCGCGGTCAACGAGGCGCTGGCCGCCGACCGTGAGCGGGAGATAGCCGAGGCCCGGGCGTTCTGGGCCGAGCAGGAGGCCAGGGCGGCCGAGGACGCCCCGCTCTTCGACTCCCCCTTCACCAGCGCCGGGGTCGACCCCGGCGAGGAGTGGCCGCTGTTCTTCCCGCGGCCGACCGGCCCGCAGGACGCGGCCGACCACTCCGGCACGATGGACCCGGGGTTCGGCGAGGCACTGCGCTCCGCGCTGGAGGACCTGATCAACGAGGACGGTGGCACCCCGGCCCGTCCCCTCGGCGGCGGCCACCCCGCCGACGGCCACCCGTCCGGTGCCGGTGCCGCCCTCGGCGGCGAGACGGCCGGCGAGGCCCGGGCCCGCCGCGAGGCCGACCTGCTGGCCACCGGCCTGGAGGCCGGACTGCTCGACACCGAGCCCGCCCGGGACGCCGAGCCGGTCGCCGCCCCCGACCCGCGCCGCCACCCCTCGCACCCCGACTTCGTGCCGAGCCAGGCCCCGTCCCGTGAGTGGACCGACACCCGACTGGCCTCGCTGGCCGAGGAGGCCGTCGCGCTCACCGACGTCCGGCCCGGCCCGCTCGGCACCCTGGACGTGTACGCCTTCGCCGACGGCACCACGCTCTGCGTCGCCCCCGGCGACCGGGAGGCGGCCTACCGCCTGATCGACGCCGTCCGGGCCGGTGAGGACGTCCGGCTGCTCGGCGGCTCGCGGTTCTCCGGTTCGTACTCGCTGACCTTCTCCACCGACGAGGAGACCGTCTACGTGCTGGCCGACCGGGTGGTCGCCAGCATCTGATCCGACGCCGAAGGCCGGTCGAGTCCCCGGGGTTGCCGACTCGACCGGCCTTTCGCGTGCCCCGGATCGTCGCCCTCGGCGACCTTCCGGTCTCAGCCGGTCAGTTCGTCGACGCCACGGACCTCGGCCACCGCCTCGGCCAGGGCCGGGGCGTCCGCCACCGCCGCCAGCTCGCGCCCGGCCACCGCCAGTTGGTCCCCGACCGCGAACGCCCCCGCGTCCGGGAACACCCGGTCCTGCTCCCCCGCCGCCGCCAGCGCCCGCCCGGCCAGCCGGGCGGCCAGCGCGTGCACGGCGGCGGCCCGGGTCGGGTGCCCGGGCACCGGCCCGAGCAGCCGGCTCTGCGGCATCGAACGGAAGCGGTCGGCCAGCCGGTCCACGGCGGCCAGCAAGGTCTGCGCATCTGCCATGCCGCGAGCCTAGGCCCTGCTGCCGACCCCCCGGAAACGCCGGAGGCGCGGTCGGACCTGGTGGTCCGCCGCGCCTCCGGAGGTGGGTGTCCGGCAGTGCCGTCCGGGACTAGTCGTCGCCGCGCAGGATCGCGATCAACCGGAGCATCTCCAGGTAGATCCAGACCAGCGAGAGGGTCAGCCCGAAGGCCGCCCGCCAGGACTCCTGCTGCGGGGCGCCGCCCTGGATGCCCGCCTCGATCTCGGCGAAGTCCAGCGAGAGGAAGAAGGCGCCGAGCGCGATGCCGACGATGCCGACCAGGATGCCGAGCGGGCCCGAGCGCAGCCCCATGTCGGCGCCGAACAGCGAGGCCACCAGGTTGATCACCATCAGCAGCACGAAGCCCATCGCGATCGCGATGCCGATCCTGGTGTAGCGCGGGGTGACCCGGATCCGGCCGGACTTGTAGGCGATCAGCATCGCCGCGAAGACCGCCGCCGTGCCCAGCACCGCCTGGATCGCGATGCCCGGCCACATCTCGTTGAAGGCGTGGCTGATGGCGCCGAGGAAGAAGCCCTCCAGCGCCGCGTAGGTGATGATCAGCGGGGCGCTGACGCTGCGCTTGAAGCTGATCACCATGCCGACCGCGAAGGCGGCGAAGGCGGCGACCATGGCCGGGCCGAAGTTGGCCGCGGGCAGCAGGAACCAGGCGACCGCACCGGCCGCGACCAGGGTGAGCAGGGTGAGCGCGGTCCGGGCGACCACGTCGTCCATGGTCATCCGGCCGGTCTGCAGCGGGCCGGCGGACGGCGCCTGGTACATCTCGACCAGCTGCTCGTCCGTCACCGGACCGGCCTGCGGCTGGGCGTAGGGGTTGTTGCCGTAAGGGTTGTTGCCGTACGGGTTGCCCGCGTTCGGCGCCCCGGCCTGCGGCTGGCCCGTGTTGAACCCCGCGTAGCCGGTGCCGTTGTCGCGGGTGAAGGACCCCTCCCGCGAGAAGACCGGGTTACTGCTTCTCATGTCATTCCCTCCGGGGCGGCATGGTGCCGCCCGCACCACTCCAGGGTAATGCCTTGGCAAAGGGAACGGCCTACGCCGCGAGGATGATCTCTCCGGTCGCCGCGGCGTGGATCACGCGGCCGACCGACGTACGCGGAGTGGTGCCCGGGGCCGGACTCGAACCGGCACGGCCTCGCGGCCAAGCAGTTTTAAGCTGCCCGTGTCTGCGTTCCACCACCCGGGCGGGAACCCCATCCGCCCCTGTCGGGCTACCCCCCGAGACTAGTCGCCCGGTGCGCCCTTTCGCACACTCTCCGCCAGCTAATTTGTCATGTTTCCTTGCCATCTGACGAATCGTCGGTGATTCGGCCAACCCCGATCCGGAATCGGCCACGGCACCGGTCTCAGGGGTTGTGTCATACCGCAGGAGGAGATGCCCGGACCCCGCGTACGCCCAGCGGCGGTGCTGCCAACCGTCCCCGGGGGCGACGGATTCCATGATCGTCCAGCGGACGATGGAGTCACGGTCGGCGCCCTGTGCACCGACCGTCCACACCACTTCCGCACGTCCCGTCCGCAAGGAGTCCCCCGTGACCACCACGACCGCATCCGCCGTCAAGACCGGCCAGGCGGCCGCCCGAGCCACCGGCCTGAACAAGGTCTACGGGGAGGGCGAGACCAAGGTGGTCGCGCTGGACAACGTCAGCGTGGCGTTCCCGCAGGGCCAGTTCACCGCGATCATGGGCCCGTCCGGCTCGGGCAAGTCGACGCTCATGCACTGCATGGCGGGCCTCGACACGGTCTCCTCCGGCTCCTCGATGATCGGCGACACCGAACTGGTCGGCCTGCGTGACAAGCAGCTCACCAAGCTCCGCCGCGACCACATCGGCTTCGTCTTCCAGGCGTTCAACCTGCTGCCCACCCTGACCGCCCTGGAGAACATCACGCTGCCGATGGACATCGCCGGCCGCAAGGTCGACCAGGCCTGGCTGGACCAGGTGGTCGAGACCGTCGGCCTCTCCGGCCGGCTCTCGCACCGCCCCTCGCAGCTCTCCGGCGGCCAGCAGCAGCGGGTCGCCTGCGCCCGCGCCCTGGCCTCCCGGCCGGACATCGTCTTCGCCGACGAGCCCACCGGCAACCTCGACTCCCGCTCCGGCGCCGAGATCCTCTCCTTCCTCCGCAACTCGGTCCGCGAGCTCGGCCAGACCGTCGTGATGGTCACCCACGACCCGGTCGCCGCCTCCTACGCGGACCGCGTGATCTTCCTCGCCGACGGCCGCATCGTCGACGAGCTGGCCAACCCCACCGCCGACAGCGTCCTGGACCGGATGCGCCGCTTCGACGCCAAGGGCCGCACGAGCTGACGCTCCGCCACCCACCGGCCCGAACCCAACACCCCCCAGGACACCCCATGTTCCGCACCGCACTGCGCAATGTGCTGGCCCACAAGGGCCGACTGCTCATGACGGCACTGGCCGTCATGCTCGGCACCGCCTTCGTCGCCGGCACCATGGTCTTCTCCGACACGCTCGGCCAGGCCATGAAGAACAGCTACTCCAAGAGCTACTCGGACGTCTCCGTCCTGGTCACCGACAACGCCGCCGGCTCCGACGCCTCGGCCCGGAACCGGAGCGACGCCACCGAGGCCGAGCTGACCAGGACGACGGTGGACCGGATCGCCGCCCTGCCGGGCACCGCCAAGGCCCTGGGCGTGGTGGGCGGCTTCACCGGCGTGGCCGACCGGAAGGGCGTGCTGATCGGCCAGGCCTTCCAGGCCCGCGGCTCGAACTTCAGCCCCGGCGCCGACGGGAAGGACAGCCGCTACCCGATGGCCGAGGGCCGCGGCCCGCAGAAGTCCGGCGAGATCGCGCTGGACCAGGAGACCGCGAGCAGCGGCGGCTACAAGGTCGGCGACAACGTCCGGATCGCCGGCAACGGCCCCGCGGTGGACGCGAAGCTGACCGGCGTCTTCACCACCGACGACCCGCAGGTCACCTCCGGCGGCACCCTCACCCTGATGGACACCGCCAGCGCCCAGCAGTTCCTGCTGACGCCCGGCCAGTTCAGCACCGTCACGGTGCAGGCCAAGCCCGGGGTGACGCAGAGCGCGCTGCTCGACCAGGTGCAGACGGTGCTCCCGAAGGGCACCCAGTTCATCGTCCAGACCGGTGACCAGTTGACCGCCGACGAGACCAAGATGATCTCCGACGGCATGTCCGGCATGAAGACCATGCTGCTCGCCTTCGCCGGGATCTCGCTGTTCGTCGGCATCTTCATCATCGCCAACACCTTCACCATGCTGGTCGCCCAGCGCACCAAGGAGCTGGCGCTGCTCCGCGCGGTCGGCGCCGGGCGCTGGCAGGTCACCAAGTCGGTGCTGATCGAGGCACTGGTGATCGGCCTGACCGCCTCGGTGGCCGGCCTGCTGGCCGGTATCGGGATCGGCGCCGGGATGCAGACGCTGATGACCGCGCTGGACACCGGCATGCCCACCGGGTCGCTGGTGGTCGCCCCGGTGACCGTCGCGGTCGCCCTGCTGGTCGGCGTCCTGGTGACCGTGCTGTCCGCGGTGCTGCCCGCGGTCCGCGCCTCCCGGGTCGCCCCGGTGGCCGCGATGAGCAGCGGTGACCAGCCCAGCACCCACAAGAGCCTGCTGATCCGGAACATCATCGGTTCGGTGATCGCGGCCGGCGGCTTCGCGCTGATCCTCGGCGGCGCGTCCGCGGGCGGGGAGAACGGCCGGTACCTGATCGGCGGCGGCGCACCGTTCGCCATGATCGGCATCTTCGTCCTGCTGCCCCTGCTGTCCCGTCCGGTGATCGCCCTGGTCGGCCCGCTGCTGGCCAAGCTGTTCGGCACCCCCGGCAAGCTGGCCCGCCGCAACGCGGTCCGCAACCCGCGCCGAACGGCCACCACCGCCGCCGCGCTGACCATCGGGCTGACCCTGGTCTCCGCGATGACCGTGCTCGGCGCCTCGGTCGGCGGCGCGGTGGACCGGATCGTCACCAAGGGCATGGTCGCGGACTACAACGTGACCACCGCCAACCGGATGGGCATGTCGCCCGAGCTGGCGGCCGACGTGGCCAAGGCTCCCGGGGTGGCCGCCTCCAGCCCGCTGACCAACGTCTACTGGGAGCTGGACGGCCGGAACCGGGCGATCAGCGGCATCAACGCCCAGAGCCTGGACAAGCTGCTCGACCTCACCATGGACAGCGGCTCGGCCGCCGCCCTGAGCCAGGGTCAGGTGCTGGTCAGCAGCGAGCAGGCGAAGAGCTCCAACCTCTCGGTCGGCAGCACGATGAAGATCGCCTACGGCGACGGCAGCACCGGCACGGTCACCGTCGGCGGCGTCTTCCAGCCGATCGACCTGCTCTCCGGCACGGTGATGTCCAACGCGGAGATCACCAAGCACGCCAAGGGCGACACCGACATCCGGGACGTCCTGGTCCGCGGCACCGACGGTGCCACCGCCGCCCTCCAGCAGTCCATCAAGGACGCCACCGGCCGGAACCCGGTGATCGAGGTGAAGAGCCAGGAGGACATGAAGGAGGAGTTCAGCAAGATCATCTCCTTCGCGCTCAACATGATGTACGGCCTGCTGGCGATGTCCGTCCTGGTCGCGGTGCTCGGCGTGGTCAACACCCTGGCCATGTCGGTCTTCGAGCGGAAGAGGGAGATCGGCATGCTGCGGGCGATCGGTCTGGACCGGAGCGGCATCAAGCGGATGGTCCGGCTGGAGTCGGTGGTGATCTCGCTGTTCGGCGCGACCATCGGCGTGCTGCTCGGGGTCTTCCTGGCCTGGGCGGTGAACGACACCCTGGGCTCCAGCATCCCCGGCCTGGTCACCGAGCTGCCGTACGGTCAGCTGCTGCTCTTCCTGCTGCTGGCCGGCCTGGTCGGCCTGGTGGCCGCGCTCTGGCCCGCCCGCCGGGCGTCCAAGCTGGACATCCTGGAGAGCATCAAGACCGACTGACGGTCCGTCGGACGCCACCGGCCCCCACCCGTGACCCGGGTGGGGGCCTGCCGTCTCTCCCGGCCCCGACGGGCCGGTGCGGGCAACGCAGCAGGCCCCCGCCGGGAGGGTTTCCGGTGGGGGCCCGCTCTGCTTCGCTCTGAACTGCTGTACTCCGCCCGGTCGCACGGCCGGCTGAGCACCACGGAGGTCGTGGTCCGGCGACGCTGCCGGGCGGAGAGCCTCCGACTCATACCCCGGGTCGTCCCAGGGCCAGTCGTCCTACTTGCTGCTCGCGAGCTCCTTCACCGGCTCGGCGGGGGCGGCGACCGCCACCGGCTTCGGCGCGGGGGCCGCGGCCTCCTGGAACGCCTCGAACGGCTTCTCCATCTCGGCCAGACCCACGGTCTCGCGCTTGAGGAACATCGCCAGCGTCCAGTCGGTGAAGACCCGGACCTTGCGGTTCATGGTCGGCACCCGGCTGCCGTGGTACAGGCGGTGGAACCACCAGGCCGGACGGCCCTTCAGCTTGTACTTGCCGAAGAGGATCGCCACGCCCTTGTGCAGGCCGAGACCGGCCACCGCACCGAGGTTCTTGTGCTTGTACTGGGCCTGCGGGAAGCCCCGCAGGCCCGAGATCACGTTGTCGGCGAGCACGATCGCCTGACGGACCGCGTGCTGCGCGTTCGGCGGGCACCAGGCGCCCTCGCCGACGGCGAGGTCGGGCACCTGGGCGTTGTCGCCGGCCGCCCAGACGTAGTCGAAGCCCTGGACCTGGAGGGTCGGGGCGGTGTCCACGTGACCGCGCGGGCCGAGCGGCAGACCGAAGTGGTTGAGGATCGGGTTGGGCTTGACGCCGGCCGTCCACACGATGGTGGAGGCGTCCGCCTCGACACCGTTCTTCAGCACCACGTGCTGGTCGACGCAGGAGTCCATCGAGGTCTCGATGTAGATCTCGATGTTGCGCTCTTCGAGCTTCTCCTTGGTCCACAGACCGAGGTCCGGGCCCATCTCCGGGAGGATGCGGTTGGCCGCCTCCACCAGGATGAAGCGCATGTCGTCGCGGCTGACGGTCTTGTAGATCTTCGCCGCGTCCCGGGCCATGTCCTCGACCTCGGCGATGGTCTCGACGCCGGCGAAGCCGCCGCCGATCACCACGAAGGTCAGGGCCTTGCGGCGGATCGCCTCGTCCGTGGTGGACTCGGCCTTGTCCAGCTGCGCCATGACGTGGTTGCGGAGGCTGATCGCCTCCTCGACCGTCTTCATGCCGATGCCGTGCTCGGCCAGGCCGGGGATCGGGAAGGTGCGGGAGACCGAGCCGGTGGCCACGACGAGGTAGTCGAAGGGCAGCTCGTAGGCGTCGCCGGCCGCGGGGTGGATGGTCGCGACCTTGCGGGCGTGGTCCACGCCGGTCACGTGACCGGTGAGCACCTCCGCCTTCTTGAGGGCGCTGCGCAGCGGGGCAACGAGGTTGCGAGGCGCGACGTTGCCGCCGGCCGCCTCGGGGAGGAAGGGCAGGTACGTCATGTACGACCGCGGGTCGACGACCGTGACGGTCGCTTCGCCGTAGCGCATCTTCTTGAGGATGCGCATCGCGGCATACAGGCCGACGTAACCACCGCCGACGATCAGGATGCGAGGACGCTCCGTGGTGCTCATATCCGAAAGTATCCACCCCCGGTTGGGGGCACCTTCGTGAGGCCCGTCACAAGCCACTGGACAGCACCTGCTACACTGCCCGGCCACACTTTCCCGGCCAGGGTGTCAGGTCGCACCGGCGGACCGGCTCCCGCCGGGCACCCCGCCGATCGGGCGGCCCTGAGCAGCAACGATCCCCGGAACGAGCGGGTTCCCGCACTGGTGTTTCGATTCCATTACCGGCCCCGAAGCCTGCCTGCGATCCGATGGACACCCACTGGAGTCGACCTTCGGTCCCGCATTCCGGACGGAGCGGGCGTCGGAGTGCGACGAATGACTGGATCGCCATGTGAAGAAATTCACGAAGTTTCTCGCGGCACGCCGTGCAGCGCGCGGCCCCGGGTGCCACAGCGGCGTCCCGGGGCCGTCCGGACGGGGTCCGGCAGGGGTCTGCGAGGGGGTCGGCGGAGGGTCAGGAGACCAGGCTCCAGGCGATCCCGTCGAGGATGTCGTGCTCGCTCACCACCAGCTCGGCGGCGCCGGTCCGCTCCATGATCTCCAGCAGCACAAGGGCACCGGCCCCGATCACGTCCACCCGGCCCGGGTGCATCACCGGGATCGCGGCCCGCTGCTCGTGGCTCATGGTCAGCAGCCGGCCGGACACCTCGCGGACCTGGTCCACCGTCAGCCGGGCGTGGTGGATGACCTCGGAGTCGTACGAGGGCAGCTCCAGCGCGATGCCCGCCACCGTGGTGACGGTGCCCGCCAGGCCGACCAGGGTGGCCGCGGTGGTCAGCGGGACGGCCTCGGCCGCCACGTCCAGCGCGGCCCGGACGTCGGCCCTGACCCGGTCCTGCTGCTCGGGCGTCGGCAGCTCCGTACCGGCGAGGTGCCGCTCGGTCAGCCGGACGCAGCCGATGTCCACCGAGCGGGCCGCCTCGACCCGCTCACCGCCGAGCACGAACTCGGTCGAGCCGCCGCCCAGGTCGAACACCAGGTACGGACCGGGGAACTGACCGCCGGTCAACTCCTTGGTGGCGCCGGTGAAGGACAGCCGGGCCTCCTCGTCGCCGCTCACCACGGCCGGCTCGACACCGAGGATCTCCCGCACCCCGGCGACGTACTCGGCGCTGTTCTCGGCGTCCCGGGAGGCGCTGGTGGCGACGAACCGCAGCCGGTCCGGGCCGACCCCGTGCTCGGCCAGCACGGCGGCGTACTCGCGGCAGGCCGCGAAGGTGCGCTCCAGTGCCTCCGGCGCCAGCCGTCCGGTCCGGTCGACGCCCTGGCCGAGGCGGTTGATCACCATCCGGCGGTCCAGGTCGGTGATCTCCCCCGTCTCCGGGTCCAGGTCGGCGACCAGCAGCCGGATCGAGTTGGTGCCGCAGTCGATCGCGCCGACCCGGGTGGTGCTCACGCGGACTCCCCGGTCTGCTCGGCGTCCTGCTCCGCCTCGGCGCGCTTCTTCGCGGCGCGCTCCGCGGCCAGCTGCTCCTTGGCGGCGATCACGGCCGCGTGGTCCTGGTTCTTGGCCCGGTTCCTGGCCACCCGGCCACCGGCCGCCTCGACCTCCTCGGGCGAGACGCAGGGGCCCTTGGCCCACCACTCCTCCAGCATCCCGATCGCCTCGTCGCCGAGCGGGTTGACCCCGGGGCCCGCCGCCAGCGAGTGGCCGACCAGCACGTGCAGGCACTTCACCCGGTCCGGCATGCCACCGGCGCTCGGGAAGCCCTCCAGCACCTCGATCGCGTCCCGGCGCGCGATGTAGTCCTCGTGCGCCTTCTGGTACGCCGCCGCCAGCTCGGGATCCTCGGCCAGCCGGGCGGTCTGATCCTTCATCACCCCGTCCGCCTCCAGGGTGCCGATCAGCGAGGCGGCCTTGGGGCAGGTCAGGTAGTAGAGGGTGGGGAACGGCGTGCCGTCCGGCAGCCGGGGCGCGGTCTCCACCACGTCGGGGTTGCCGCACGGGCAGCGGTGCGCCACCCCGCGCAGGCCGCGCGGGACGCGGCCGAGCTGGGCCGCGATCGCGGCGACGTCCTGGTCCGGGACGGTCGGGTTCTCAGTCATGGGGATGTGCTGCCTCTGGCGGGTACGGGGGTGGAGTCGGCCTGGTCGACCGAGTCCCAGACACTGGCGTACCAGGGCTGGGCGGCCTTGGCCTGCGGGGCTGCCCCCGCGTCGGCCGAGGAGGACTTGCTGCTCGGCGGGTTCGGGTCCACCGAGATGAAGGGGGTCTCGCCGGGCATCGCGTAGTGCAGTCGCTGCCGGCCCTGCGCCTTGACGAACTCCGGGTCCTGCCAGCGGGCCCGCTCCCGGCGGAGCTGCTCGACCTGCTGCCTGGCGTGCTCGGCCTTCGCCCGCTGGGCGGAGATCTCCGAGCGCTGCGAGATGTACTGCCGGGTCGGGTAGGCGAGGATCGCCACCAGCGAGCAGAGCACGAGCACCAGCACGGTGGCCCGGCTGGTGAAGCGCGGTCGCGCCGCCAAGCCCGGAATCTTCCACATCGCTGGTACCCCTCCTGATCACACGCCGGTGCCCCGGCCCTCCACCCTACGGGGTGGGGGCCGGGGCACCGGTGCAGACGCCTGTGTGTCAGTCCGCCGACCGGCGGGCCCGACGTCCTGGTGTGACTACTCGGCCGACTTGAAGCGCGGGAACGCGCCGCGGCCGGCGTACTCGGCGGCGTCGTCGAGGATCTCCTCGATGCGCAGCAGCTGGTTGTACTTGGCGACGCGCTCGGAGCGGGCCGGGGCGCCGGTCTTGATCTGGCCGCAGTTGGTGGCGACGGCGAGGTCGGCGATGGTGACGTCCTCGGTCTCACCGGAGCGGTGCGACATCATGCAGCGGTAGCCGTTGCGCTGGGCCAGCTCGACGGCGTCCAGGGTCTCGGTCAGCGAACCGATCTGGTTGACCTTCACCAGCATCGCGTTGGCGGTGCCGGTCTCGATCCCACGGGCCAGGCGGACCGGGTTGGTGACGAACAGGTCGTCACCGACCAGCTGGACCTTGTCGCCCAGCTCGTCCGTCATGGCCTTCCAGCCGTCCCAGTCCTGCTCGTCCAGCGGGTCCTCGATCGAGACCAGCGGGTACGCGGCGACCAGCTCGGCGTAGTACGCGATCAGCTCGGCGGAGGAGAGCGCCTTGCCCTCGAACTGGTAGGCGCCGTCCTTGAAGAACTCGGAGGCGGCGACGTCCAGGGCGAGCGCGACGTCCTTGCCCGGGGTGTAACCGGCCTTCTTGATGGCCTCGACGATGAGGTCGAGCGCCTCGCGGTTGGAGTCGAGGTTCGGCGCGAAGCCGCCCTCGTCGCCCAGACCGGTGGAGAGGCCGCGCTCCTTCAGCACGCCCTTGAGCGTGTGGTAGACCTCGACGCCCCAGCGGACGGCCTCGGAGAAGGACTCCGCGCCGATCGGCGCGATCATGAACTCCTGGATGTCGACGTTGGAGTCGGCGTGCGACCCACCGTTGAGGATGTTCATCATCGGGACGGGCAGCACGTGCGCGTTCGGGCCACCGAGGTAGCGGAACAGCGGCAGGTCGCTGGCCTCGGAGGCGGCGTGCGCCACGGCGAGCGAGACACCGAGGATCGCGTTGGCGCCGAGCGAGGACTTGTCCGGGGTGGCGTCCAGGTCGAGCATGGCCTGGTCGATCAGCCGCTGCTCGGTGGCGTCGTAGCCGACCAGCTCCGGGCCGATCTGCTCGATGACGGCCAGCACGGCCTTCTCGACGCCCTTGCCGAAGTAGCGGTTCTTGTCGCCGTCACGCAGCTCGAGGGCCTCGAAGGCACCGGTGGAGGCGCCCGACGGGACGGCGGCACGGCCGGTGCTGCCGTCGTCCAGACCGACCTCGACCTCGACCGTGGGGTTGCCACGGGAGTCGAGAATCTCACGGGCTACGACGACATCAATGGACGGCACGTGGCATCTCCTTGACGGAAGCGGGATCTGTTGTCGTTACGACCAGAGCCTAACCGCACCGGAGCCCGGGGCCACGCTGACCTTGGTCCCGTCTCACCGTGTGGCCGGGCTACTCATCGGTAGTTCACCTGAATGACCGTAAACGGGGCCGTACCACCCGGAAGCGGTACGGCCCCTGCTGACGGAGTGTCGCGGGAGTTCCGCGTCAGCCGAGCTTGAGCAGCTGGCCCGGCAGGATCAGGTCGGGGTCACCACCGATGGTGGACCGGTTGGCCTGGTAGACCTGCTGCCAGTCCTGGCCGTGCGCGGCGGCGATGTCCGAGAGCGTGTCGCCGGACTTGACGGTGTATCCGCCGGTGGCGGGCGCCGGGGCGGCGTGCTTCGGCGTGCTGACCTTCGGCGCGTCCACCTTCGGGGTGGCGGGCTTCGGTGCGGTCTCCTGCTTCGGCGCGGCGGCCTTCGGGGTGGCCTTCGGCGCCGGGGTACGGGTCTCCGAGCGGGAGGACTTGCCGGCCGAGGTGTCGACCTGGGCGGCCGAACCGCCCTTGCTCAGACCGGCCTTGACGGAGCAGACCGGCCAGGCGCCGGGACCCTGCGAGGCGAGCACCTTCTCGGCGACCGCGATCTGCTGACCCTTGCTGGCCTGGTTGGCCTGCGGGGCGTAGGACTGACCGCCGAACGCCTTCCAGGTGCTCGGGGTGAACTGGAGGCCACCGTAGAAGCCGTTGCCGGTGCTGATGCCCCAGTCGCCGCCGCTCTCGCACTGGGCGACCTTGTCCCAGGTGTCGACCGGGGCGGCGTGCGCGCCGGTGGCGGTCAGCAGCGGGAGTGCGAGGCCGACGCCCGCGACACCCGCCACGGCGATGGCCTTCTCGGTCTGCGTACGACGACGATGACGGCCCGAACCGGTGAAGAGCATGAAGAAGTCCCTCTCCGCACGCCTGCGAGGTGAGCTGTCGGGTTCGGACCGGGAGGTGGCCCGGCCGCCACTGCTGGCGGCTTCACCCCAAGCCGTGGGGGACGGCGACTTACCTGGGTCCCCCGCCCCTGCCCAAGGGTCTGGTCGGTGTCCCGGCAGCGCGGCGGGCAGGACTCGGCGTTCCGCGCTCGGGGTTCGCAGCTGCGAACACCAGGGAGAGTAAGCAGATGACCCGATGGATCACAAGCTTATGTCGAACAGATCACACAGAAATCACGCTGCGCTGTGGGTCGTCCACAAACCATACTGGTATGTCCAGATTGATGCGTACTCAGATCACGCCTGATCAGATCTGACCGACACGCCGTCAGTGCGGGTCGGTGACCTCCGGCGTGAACGAGACCGGCAACTCCCGCAGCCCGCGCATGATCAGCCCGCCCCGCCAGCGCAGCTCCTCCGGTTCGGCGGCCAGTTGGAGGTCGGGCAGCCTGGTCAGCAGCGTGGCCAGGGCGAATTGACCCTCCAGCCGGGCCAGCGGGGCACCGATGCAGTAGTGGATGCCGTGCCCGAAGCCCAGGTGCGGGTTGTCCTTGCGGGCCAGGTCCAGGGTGTTCTCCGCGGCGAACCTGGCCGGGTCCCGGTCGGCCGCCGCCAGCACCACCAACACCGGGTCGCCGACCGGGATGTCCACCCCGCCGATGGTGAGCGGCTCGGTGGCGAACCGCCAGGTGGCCAGCTCCACCGGGCCGTCGTAGCGCAGCAGTTCCTCCACCGCCGTGGCCAGCAGCGCCGTCTCGCCGCGCTGCACCGACTCCTGCAGCAGGGCGCGCTGGGCCGGGTTGCGGAGCAGTGCGTAGGTGCCGTTGCCGATCAGGTTGATGGTGGTCTCGAAGCCGGCGAACAGCAGGATGAAGGCCATCGCCGCGGCCTCGTTCTCGGTCAGGTGCTCACCGTGGTCGCTCGCCCGGATCAGCCCGGAGATCAGGTCGTCGCCCAGGTCGGCCCGCTTCCGGTGGATCAGCTCCAGCAGGTAGGTCCGGATCCGCTTCACCGCCCGGCCCACCCCGCCACGTTGCCCGCCGTGGTGGCGGATCATCGCGCCCGCCCAGTCCCGCAGGTCGTCCTGGTCCTCCGGCGGCACCCCCAGCAGGTCGCAGATCGCGTAGATGGGGAGCGGGAAGGCGAACTCGTGGATCAGGTCGGCCGACCCGCGGGCCGCGAAGTCGTCGATCAGCCGGTCCGTCAGCTGCTGCACCCGGGGCTCGAACTCGGCCACCCGGCGCGGGGTGAACGCCTTCGACACCAGCCGCCGCAGCCTGGTGTGGTCCGGCGGGTCGATGTTCAGCAGATGCGTCATCAGATCCGCCTGCCGCTCGCCCGGGATGCCGACCCGGCCGGTCTTGTGCGCCTGCCCGCTGTGGTGCGCCGGGTTCTTCGACAGCCGCCCGTCCGCCAACGCCTGCCGGGCGTCCGCGTACCGGGTGACCAGCCACGCTTCCACCCCGCTGGGCAGCGTGGTGCGGTGCACCGGCGCGTGCTCGCGCAGCCACGCGTACGCGGGATAGGGGTCGGCGGCGAACTCCCAGGTGAAGAGTTCCGGCTGGGTGGTTCGGTACGTGTCCGGCATGTCGTGCACCGTAACCTGCCACAAGAGGAGTGAGCTGGGTCACCTGGCGGGTAATTGCTCTTGCGGAGGATCGTGGCGTGCTTACGATCCTCCGATACGGTCTCGGTGGACGCCGGTGCGGCGTGCTCCACCGGGCGTAGCTCTTTGGGAGGAGCAGGCCATGCGGGTAGCCGGGGCAGTGGTGGTCATCGCGGTGCTCGAAGGCGGTTCGGGAATCGAGCTGGCCCGCCGGTTCGCGGCGGCCGGGGCCGCCGGCATGCTGATCGCCGACCAGCGCCCCGGGGTCGCCGAGGACCTCGCCACCGAACTCGACCGGCCCGGCTGCCCCGTGGTCGGCGTCAGCGGCGACGCCCGGCAGCCCAGTGACGTGGCCGCGCTGGTGGCCACCGCCGCGGAGCACCTCGGCCCGATCGACCTGTTCTGCGTGGCGGGCCCCGACGGCGAGCGCATCCTCCCGCTGGCCGAACTCCCCGACCACCTCGACCCGCTGGCCGAACTCCTGGCCCAGATCGGCGACGCCATCAGCGAGGTCATCCCGCGCCAGCGCGGGATCCACGTCCCGCACTAGGCAGGCGGCTCGGGGCTGCGCTGTAGGCAGGCGCCCGGGCAACTACGGTCCAGGGGCTCGGGGCTGCGCTGTTGGCAGACGCTCAGCGGTCGACTACCCAGGGGCTAGGGGCTGCGCTGTAGGCAGGCGCCCGGGCATCTACGGTCAGGGGCTCGGGGAACTGCGAGGAGATCTGGCGCTCGGGTCACTGCGAAAGTCCCTGACCACCTACGCGACGATCACCTTGCACGGGGCCGGCGTCGCAGTTCCCCGAGCCCCTGACCGTAGATGCCGAGCCACCTGCAAAAAGTTGGCGTCGCCCACGCGGCGGAGCCGCACAACAGCAGAGCCCCGAGCCCCTGACTCCGTAGCGGGCTGACCACCTGCAAAAAGGCGGCGTCGCCCACGCGGCGGAGCCGCAGCCGCCTACCTTTCGGCGGAGCGGATGTCGTCGCGGTAGGCGCGAGCCGCCCCTCGGAGGGCCGCGTCGATGTCCACGTCGGCGTCATAGGCGCGTTGGGCGACCGCGAGGAGCAGTCGGCCCGCCGACTCCGGGGTGAGCTCGGTCGGGAGGGCGTACGGGGCGTCGGGGACGGCGGTGAAGCCTGCGCGGCGGACCCGGGAGACCAGCTTGGCCGCGTAGGCGAGCGAGGGGAGCCCGGCGGGGACGCCGTCCAGGATGGAGTCGCGCTGCTTCTCGGCGGCCTTGAGCTGCTCCCAGTTGGCCTCGACCTGGGCGGACCCGGTGGCCTCGACGTCACCGAAGACGTGCGGGTGGCGGTACATCAGCTTGTCCACGATGTCGCCCGCCACGTCGTCGATGGAGAACGGCTCCTCGGTGTCCTCCTCGGCGATCCGGGAGTGGAAGAAGACCTGGAGCAGGACGTCGCCGAGCTCCTCGCGGAAGGTCTCCCGGTCGCCCTCCTCGATCGCCTCGACCAGTTCGAAGGTCTCCTCGACCAGGTACTTCACCAGCGAGTCGTGGGTCTGCTCGACATCCCAGGGGCAGCCGCCGGGCGAGCGGAGCCGGTCCATCACCGAGACCAGGTCGAGGAGTCGGGCGCCGGGCAGGTCGTAGGAGCCGGGCAGCAGCTCGATCTCCGGCACCCGGCCGGCCTCCTCGACGGCGATCCGGGCCAGCGCGTCGGTGAGCCCGGGGTCGCCGTCGGAGCTGCCGAGCCAGACCACGGTGCCCTCGGCGCCGGTCAACAGCCGGGCCAGTGCCGGGGCGGTGTCGCGCTCGACGAGTTCCACCTCGACGCCGGCCTGGCGTACGGCGGGGAGTTGGGGGTGGTCCTGGTCCCCGGCGAGGACCCGGGTCGCCCCGTGCAGTGCCTGCCAAGCGGGCCAGGAGAGCAGGCCGGGGGCGACCCGGTGGGTGGTGGTGAGCAGGATCAGCTTCGGAGTGTCCACCCTTCGAACCTACCTGGCCGGGCCGGCGTCAGGCGCCGCCGGCCGCAGGCTGCCGGAGCCAGTCGGAGACGGTGTTGGTGAGGCCGATCTGCTGGACGTCCCATCGGCCGTAGCGCGGGTTGACCTCGATCTTCAGCTTGGCCCCGGCGTCGGTGAGGGCGGCCCGGATCGCCGCGTCGCCCTCGGCGGAGCGGGCGTCCTTGCCCTGGGCGGCGGCGAGCTTCTGGATGCCCAACTGCTGACGGTAGAAGGCGGAGACGTCACCGGCCGGGACGCTCTGCTTGAACAGCAGCTCGCGTTCGAGCTCGGCCGTGCCGCCGAGCAGCTTGGCCTCGCTCGCCCTGGCCTCGTCGATCTCCCCTTCGGTGACGGTGAGTTGACGGTCCGCCAGGGCCCGGTCCACCACCTGGTTGAGCACCAGCTCGGCCACCGTGCGCCGGACCAGACCGGCCCGCTCGGTGGTCTGCTCGCCGCCCGACTCGGCCGCGACGGCGTCCCGGAGTCCGGCCACCCGGGACTCCACCGAGGCGATGGTGATCTGCGCGCCGCCGACCACGGCCGCCGAACCCTGGTGGGGGGCCCCACCGCAGGCGGCCAGGCCGGCCCCGGCGAGCAGGACACCGACGGCGGTTCGGCCGTGGCGGAGCGCAGAGCGGGTGCGGATCACGTGGGGCTCCCGGGAGTTGTGGGGTGCGCGTGGTTCTCCTGACGGTGCTCAGTCTCCAAGCTCCGGGGCGTTTGGCCAAGGGTGTCGACGCGGGCCAAAAGGCTTCTTTCCATGGCTTTCCGGATGCCGAATCCCGGTTGCGGGCTCGAACCGTTGGCGAACTATCATTCGATCCTCTGATCATCTTGTGCAGGTGGGGGTTCCGCTCAATGAAGTTGTCCCGTCTTTCGACCGTCCTGACGGCAGTGGCGCTCGCCCCGGCGATCCTCTTCCCGACCACGGCCTCGGCCGCCGACACCCCGGCCCCGGCCGGGATCTCGGCGCCGGACCAGGCGGACGAGGACAACCGGGTCGCGATCCTGCGGATCATCGGCGACAAGAACACCGGGCGCCACCTGATGGCGGCCGCCCAGAAGGCCATGGACGGCACCCCGGCGGACCGGGTGGAGTTCCTCGGGACCGGCCGGTACGCGGCCCAGTTGACGGATGACCGGGTGCGGGCCTCCCGGGCCCTCGGCGAGGGCGGCCCGGCGGTGCAGGCGGCTGCCCGCGCCGCCCTGGACCTGAACACCGCCGCGGCCATCCAGGAGTTCCTGACCACCGGCCTCGGAAAGGCCCGGAGCGCCGACCGGGTGACGGTCAGCCGGCTCGCCGAGACCGAGGGGCCGGCCGTCCGGAAGGCCGCCCTGGCCGCGCTGGAGTCCGGTGACCACCAGGCGATCGGCGCGTTCTTCAACGGCGGCCGGGAAAAGGCCGAGCTGGACGACCGGGTGGAGACCGCCCGCCGCTCCGGGGTCGGCGGCCCCGCCGTGCAGGCCGGAGCAAGTAAGGCTCTCAACGGTCCGTACGAGCTGATCGCCGCCTTCCTGAACACCGGCTGGGCGAAGGCCGACGCCAAGGACAAGGCGGACGCCAAGGCCGCTGCGGACAAGGCCGCCGAGGAGCAGGCGGCGAAGGACCGGGCCGCCGCCGAGCAGGCCGCCAAGGACAAGGCCGGCACCGTCACGCCCGCGAACGTCACCACGACGGAGACCACCGCGACCACCACCGCCCCGCAGGCCGAGCTGGCCGCCACCGGTGGCGGCGCCGGGCTCCCGTGGCAGGTCGGTGGCGGTGCGGCCGCCCTCGCGGCCGGCGCCGCGCTGGTGCTGGCCACCCGCCGCCGGACCGGCGCCGAGGGCTGACCGACCGTACGACGACCGAGGCGGCCGGGGGCCTACCTCCTCGCGCCCGCCAGGTCGTCGAACATCGTGCTCAGGAACTCCCGGCACCAGTCCAGCAGTTCCCGCCCGACCAGCGGCTTGCCACCGATCCGCCCGGTGGACGGCCGGGGCACCAGCAGCTGCTGGGCGGTGGCCTTGACCTGGCTGCGCGGGTAGAGCCGGTTCAGCCGCAGCTGCTGCGACTCGCGCAGCTCCACCGGCCCGAACCGGACGTTCGCCCCGGCCAGCGTGATGTCGCCGATCCCGCACCGCCGGGCGTACAGCCGCAGCGCCGCCACCAGCAGCAGGTTCTCCACCGCCTCCGGCAGCTTGCCGTAACGGTCCGTCAGCTCCTCCCGGACCTGGACGATGTCGTCCTCGGAGTTGACCGCCGCGATCGACCGGTACGCCTGCAGCCGCAACCGCTCGCCGGGGGCGTAGTCGTGCGGCACGTGGGCGTCCACCGGCAGCTCGATCTTCACCTCCAGCGGCTCCTCCTCCGGCTCCGCCCCGCCGCCGGCCAGCGAGTCGCGGAACTCGGCCACCGCCTCGCCGACCATCCGCATGTAGAGGTCGAAGCCGACGCCCGCGATGTGCCCGGACTGCTCGCCGCCGAGCAGGTTGCCCGCGCCGCGGATCTCCAGGTCCTTCATCGCCACGTACATGCCCGCACCCATCTCGGTGTGCTGGGCGATGGTGGCCAGCCGCTCGTGCGCGGTCTCGGTGAGCGGCTTCTCCGGCGGGTACAGCATGTAGGCGTAGCCGCGCTCGCGGCCACGGCCCACCCGGCCCCGGAGCTGGTGCAGCTGGGACAGACCGAAGGTGTCGCCGCGCTCCACGATCAGGGTGTTGGCGTTCGAGATGTCGATGCCCGACTCCACGATGGTGGTGGAGACCAGCACGTCGAACTCCTTCTCCCAGAAGTCGACCACCACCTTCTCCAGCAGGTTCTCCCCCATCTGCCCGTGCGCGGTGGCGATCCTCGCCTCGGGCACCAGCTCCTTCAGCCGGGCGGCCGCCTTGTCGATCGACTCGACCCGGTTGTGGATGTAGAACACCTGCCCCTCGCGCAGCAGTTCGCGCCGGATCGCGGCCGAGATCTGCTTCTCGTCGTAGGGGCCGACGAAGGTCAGCACCGGGTGCCGCTCCTCCGGCGGGGTGGTGATGGTGGACATCTCCCGGATGCCGGTGACCGCCATCTCCAGGGTGCGCGGGATCGGGGTGGCGGACATCGTCAGCACGTCCACGTTGGCCCGCAGCTTCTTCAGCTGCTCCTTGTGCTCGACGCCGAACCGCTGCTCCTCGTCCACGATCACCAGCCCGAGGTCCTTGAACCTGGTCTCCGAGGAGAACAGCCGGTGGGTGCCGATCACCACGTCCACCGAGCCCTCGAACAGGCCCTCCAGCACGGCCTTCGCCTCGGAGTCGCTCTGGAACCGGGACAGCGCCTTCACCACCACCGGGAAGTTGGCGTACCGCTCGGCGAAGGTGGAGAAGTGCTGCTGCACCAGCAGCGTGGTCGGCACCAGGACGGCCACCTGCTTGCCGTCCTGCACCGCCTTGAACGCCGCCCGGACGGCGATCTCGGTCTTGCCGTAGCCGACGTCGCCGCAGATCAGCCGGTCCATCGGAACCGACTTCTCCATGTCCGACTTCACCTCGGCGATGGTGGTCAGCTGGTCGGGCGTCTCCGCGTACGGGAAGGCGTCCTCCAGCTCGCGCTGCCAGGGGGTGTCCGGGCCGAAGGTGTGGCCGGGCGCGGCCATCCGGGCCGAGTACAGCTTGATCAGGTCCCCGGCGATCTCGCGCACGGCCTTCTTGGCCCGCTGCTTGGTCTTCGCCCAGTCCGCCCCGCCGAGCCGGTGCAGGGTCGGGGCCTCGCCGCCGACGTACTTGGTCACCTGGTCCAGCTGGTCGGTCGGCACGAACAGCCGGTCGCCGGGGTGCCCCTTCTTGGCGGGGGCGTACTCCAGCACCAGGTACTCGCGGGTGGCGCCCTGCACGGTGCGCTGCACCATCTCCACGTACCGGCCGACGCCGTGCGCCTCGTGCACCACGTAGTCGCCGGCCGCCAGCGCCAGCGGGTCGATCGCGTTCCGGCGCCGGGACGGCATCCGGCGCATGTCCTTGGTGGAGGACTTCTGGCCGGACAGGTCGGTCTCGGTGATGACGGTCAGCCTGAGCTGCTCGTCCACGAAGCCGTGCTCGATCGAGCCGCAGGAGACGTACACCACGTCCCGGGTCGGCGCCTCGGTCAGGTCGGCGACCAGCCGGGCCGGGATGCCCTCGCCGCTCAGCACCTCGGCGAGCCGGGACGCCGGGCCGTGGCCCTCGGTCACCATGACGACCCGCCACTCCGCGTTCAGCCGCTCCTTGGCGTCGGCGATCGCCCGCGCGGTGTCGCCCCGGTACGCCTCGACGGCGTGCATGCCGAGGGTGAGCGTGTTGGCGTCGAACTCCAGGATCTCGGTCACCGACGAGTCGCTGGTGGCGAAGGGACTGACCGACCACCAGGGCAGGCCGACCTCGGCCGCGTGCTCCCGGACGTCGGCGAGCGACCAGAGCGAGGCCGCCGAGACGTCGATCATCTCGATGTCGATCGGACGGTCGCCGCCGCTCGCCGCCGCCACCCAGGAGGCGTGCAGGAACTCCTGGCTGGTCGCCACCAGGTCGGCGGCCCGGGTACGGACCCGCTCGGGGTCGCAGACCACCGCGACCGAGCCCTGCGGCAGCACGTCGAGCAGCAGCTCCATCTCGTCCACCAGGACGGGCGCCAGCGACTCCATGCCCTCGACCGCGATGCCCTGGGCGATCTTGTCCAGGATCTCGGCCAGCTCCGGGTGACGCTCCGCCAGTTCGGCGGCCCGGAGCCGCACTTCGTCGGTGAGCAGCAGTTCGCGGCAGGGCGGCGCCCAGAGCCCGTGCTCGGCGATCTCCAGCGAGCGCTGGTCGGCGATCTTGAAGAACCGGATCTCCTCGACGTCGTCGCCCCAGAACTCCACCCGCAGCGGGTGCTCCTCGGTCGGCGGGAAGACGTCCAGGATCCCGCCGCGGACGGCGAACTCGCCGCGCTTCTCGACCAGTTCGACCCGGGAGTAGGCGGCCGCCGCGAGCTTGCGGGCCACCTGCTCCAGGTCGTGCTGCTCGCCCCGCAGCAGGGCCACCGGCTCCAGCTCGGCCAGGCCCTTCACCTGCGGCTGCAGCACCGAGCGGACCGGCGCCACGATCACCTGCACCGGGCCGGCCGCCGGGTCGTCGGCCCGCGGGTGGACGATCCGGCGCAGCACCGCGAGGCGGCGGCCGACGGTGTCCGAACGCGGCGACAGCCGCTCGTGCGGGAGCGTCTCCCACGCCGGGAACTCCGCCACCGCGTCCGGCGGCAGCAGTGAACGCAGGCTGGCCGCCAGGTCCTCCGCCTCCCGCCCGGTGGCGGTCACCGCGAGCACCGGGCGACCCCGCTCCCCGGCCTTCCCGGCCAGCGACCGGGCCAACGCGGCGATCGCGAACGGGCGGGCGGCGGGCGGTCCCACCAGGTCGAGGTGGTGCCGCTGCCCGGCGGCCGCGGCCTCGATCGCCTCGGCGAGGGCGGCGTCCCGTACGACGACATCGAGCAGTCCGGACAGGCTCATACTTCTCGGCTCCACGGCTGGAATGCCCCGGCACCGGAGCGACCGGCCGGGCAACGCGAACGGCCCGAAACGCGGAGCGCCCGGGGGTGTCCACACTACGCCGTGACCAACCTTTTGCAGGTGCGCAACCAGGGTGGGCCAGGGGCTCGGGGCAGGTGCTCAGCCGTCCACGGTCCAGGGGCTCGGGATCTGCGACGGTTCGTGGCCGGCGGGTATCCCTGCGAAAGTGCCTGACCACCCACGCACGGATCACCGTGCAAGGGTCGGCGTCGCCCGCGCGGCGGAGCCGCACGACAGCAGAGCCCCGAGCCCCTGATGGCGGAGCCCGGAGCGCAGGTGCCCGAGCCCCACAGATCACGAACTCGACATATTGCTGTCACTGCACGTCCATGGTGGTCGAGCAGGATGGTGTTCGTGCCCGCCGCACCCAACCGTGGGGGATGGCTGTGGTGGCGCAGACGCACCCCGATGGGGGTCGGAGTGCGTGGCCGGGCGGCCCTGGGTGGGGGCGCCCGCGCCCATTCGAGGAGCCGTGGTGCCCTTTCCTGAAGGGCGCCACGGCACCTGGCTTTTCCGGGGGCTTTTCGCCGGGCCGGACCCGTTCCCGCCACTTTGCCCGAAGGCCCACGCGGCCCGGCCGGGCTCCGTACTCTCTCGTGTGAAGGCGGTGTGGGGACACCGTGAATCGCGATGGAGGGGGTACTTCGTCATGCGCGTCGTGATCGCAGGCCAGGGGTACGTGGGGCTGCCACTGGCGGTCCGGGCCGCCGAGGTCGGGCACCAGGTGGTCGGCTACGACGTGGACGAGAGGCGGATCAAGCGGCTGGCCCTCGGCGAGTCGTACGTCGAGGACATCCCGGCGGCGCGGCTGCGGCCGCTGCTGGAGAGCGGGGCCTACCAGCCGACCGCCGACCCGGCCGAGGTGGCGGGCTTCGACATCGCGGTGATCACCGTGCCGACGCCGCTGCGGGACGGGGTGCCCGACCTCTCGTACATCGAGTCCTCGGCCCGGCTGCTGGCCCGCCACCTGCGGCCCGGCGCCACCGTGGTCCTGGAGTCCACCACCTACCCCGGCACCACCGAGGAACTGCTCGCCCCGCTGCTGGAGCAGGGCTCGGGGCTGACGGCCGGTCAGGACTTCCACCTCGGCTACAGCCCGGAGCGGATCGACCCGGGCAATCCGACCTGGAAGCTGGAGAACACCCCCAAGGTGGTCTCCGGCACCTCGCCGGCCGGGCTGGCGGCGGTGGACGGCTTCTACGCCCAGCTGGTCGAGCGCACCGTCCCGGTCTCCTCCACCAAGGAGGCCGAGCTGACCAAGCTGCTGGAGAACACCTTTCGGCACGTCAACATCGCCCTGGTGAACGAGCTGGCGATGTTCGCGCACGACCTCGGGATCGACGTCTGGGAGGCGATCGATGCCGCCTCCACCAAACCGTTCGGCTATCTGCGGTTCACCCCCGGGCCGGGCGTCGGCGGGCACTGCCTGCCGATCGACCCGTCCTACCTGTCCTGGCGGGTGGAGCGGGCACTCGGCCAGTCCTTCCGGTTCGTCGAGCTGGCCAACGACGTGAACAGCCACATGCCGGACTACGTGGTGCGGCGGCTGACCGAGGCGCTGAACGACCGTCAGCGGTCGGTCAAGGGCTCCAGGGTGCTGCTGCTCGGCCTGGCGTACAAGAAGAACACCGGGGACGCCCGGGAGACCCCGGCCGCCCGGGTGGCCGAGCTGCTGGTCCGGATGGGGGCGGAGGTCCGGGCCGCCGACCCGCACGTGGTGGTCGGCGTGCACGTGCCCGACCCGGTGATCCCCGGCCAGCGGGCCGCCGAGCCGGACAGCCACGGTGACCCGTTCGCCGCCGTCCGCCGGGTGGACGCCACCCCCGAGGAGCTGGCCGCCGCCGACGCGGTGGTGCTGCTCGCCGACCACGACGACTTCGACTACGAGGCGGTCACCACGCACGCCCGCTACATCCTGGACTGCCGCCGCCGGCTCACGGGTGCGACCGTCGAGGTGCTCTGAGCCCGACCCGGTCGGCCCCGGACGGCACGGTGCCCCGGTCTCCGCTGCGGAGACCGGGGCACCGTCGTCCGTGCCGACGGTCCGTCAGCCCCGGCGGATCACCTCGCTGGGGTACTCGTGGCCCTCGTCCACGATCACGATCTTCGGGATGACCCGGGTCTCGGCCTCGCCGGGCCGACCGGCCGGAGCGGCCGGCGGGGCCGGCGGCTTCGGCGGGACGGCCGGGGTCACCGGGAGCACGGCGGTGGGCACCTCGGTGGGCCGGTCCCGGGGCGCGTCCTGCGGTGCTGCGGCCTCGGCCGCCACCTTCGGCTCGGCCTCGGGCTCAGGGGTCACCGGCGGCTTCTCGATCTGGCCGACCACCGCACCGGTCAGCGCGGCCAGGGTCTGCTTGATGTGGTCGAGGTGCTGCTGCACCTGCTCCATCTCGACCGCCCACTCCCGCTGCCCGCGCTCGCTCTCGGCGTGGATCTTCTCCGCCTCGCGCCGGGCCCCCGCGATCAGCTCCTCGGCCTTGGCGTTCGCCTGGGCGTCGGCCTGCTTGATCTGGGCGAGCACCGACTCGCGGTGCTGCTCGGCCTCCTTGAGCCGGCGCTCGGCGGTCGCGGAGATCTTGGCGTCCTCGGCGTCCGCCTTGGCCTTCTCGGCGGCGAAGCTCTCGTCGGCCCGGCGGCGCAGCTCGGCGAGCTTGTCCTCGGCCTGCTCCTCGGCCTCGGCGGCGGCGACCCGGATCTTGGCCGCCTCGGCGGTCGCGCCGTCCCGGGTGCTCCTGGCCTCCCGGTCGGCGGCCGCGCGGAGCGACTCGGCCTCGGCCCTGGACCGCTCGTCGGTCCGGCGGGCGGCCTGGTCGGCTTCTCCCCGGGTGGTGGCGGCGAACTCCTTGGCCTGGGCGGCGGCGGCCTGCCCGGCCTCGTACGCGTCGTCCCGGGCGTCCTCGGCGGCCCGCTCCGCCAGTTCCCGGACGGCCACCGCCTCGGCCTGGGCGATGCCCATCAGCTTGACGGCCTGCTCGCTGAGCAGCGCGAAGTCCGGATCGGGCGCGTCGGCGGCGGCCCGGGTGACCTCGTCCAGCCGCTTCTCCATCTCGCGGAGGCCGGCGCCGAGCACGCTGAGCTGCTCCCACGCGTGGTCCCGTTCGGCGGTGAGCGCGGCCAGCGCCCGATCGACCTGCTCGGGCGCGTAGCCCCGTCGGGCAGCGGTGAAGCCGTGCTGGGAGACTGCGTCGCTCATGGGCTCTTCCCCTCGTGCTCGCGGGCTGCGGAGCCCCGGTGGCGGACCTGAAGGAGGAGCGCCGGTACGACGTTCCTCTTGACCTATTTTGCGCAGATGGGATCGAAACCCAAACAAGACAGAGCCGGGGTACGTCCGACAGTCGTCGTCGTACCCCGGCTTCCGTGACCCTGCTCACTCGGTCGCGGTACACATTCGGGCGCGCGGGAAGATCAGAACAGCCCGTCCCAGAACTGCTCCAGCAGCACCGCCCACCAGGTCTCCGGGGACTGCAGCGCGGCCGGGTCGACGGCCAGCAGCTGGGCCTGGAAGTCGGTGGTCCAGCGGCCCGCCTGATCGGGCGTCAGCCCGTAGCGCAGGCGCCACATCCGGCCCAGCAGGGCGAGCGAGCGGACGAACTCCGGCACGCCGGTGTTGACGAACCGGGGGGTCTCGCCGGGGTTCTCCAGGTCCACCGCCACCACGGCGGCGGTGCCGTACTGGACGCAGAGCTGGCGGCCGTAGTCGTTGCCCAGCACCAGGTAGCCGCCGAAGTCGGGGCCGGCGGGCAGCCCGCGCTCGGCGGCCAGCTCGGCCAGCGTCGGGATCGGGCGGCCCTCCTGGGCCTGGGCCCAGAAGAACGGCGCGAAGTCGCGCGGCAGCCCGGCCCACATCAGGGTCTGCGCGACCGGCTCGGGCACCCCCTGCCGGGAGACCGCGCGCTGCTCGAACCGGAACACACCCGGCCCGAACACCTGGCCGAGCTCGGCCGCCAGCTGCTGCGGCGCGGCCGGCGGCAGCGGCACCGGCGCGCCCGAGGGCGCACCGGGCTGCGGCAGCGGCGCGCGGACCGGCCGGGGGCGCTGCGGGGCGGCCGCGAGCTGGTGCAGCTGGTCCACGTGGTCCAGCAGCACCGCCATGCCGGCCTGCCGGGCCTGCTGGTCGCGGCCGTACGGGGCGGTGTGGCTGAGCCGGACGTTCGGCCAGGCCGCCCGGACCATCCGCAGGCAGTAGCCGCCGGGCAGGTCGCAGCACTCCAGGTCGGTGTGCAGTTCGAGCACCTGGTCCGGCGGGACGTTGAGCCGGCGGAGCTCCTGGAGCGCCTTCCACTCCGGGTGCGGGGTGCCGGGCTCGCTGCGCTGGATCAGGGTCTGCTCGGAGCCGTCCGGCCCCCGGTAACGGACCACCGCGCTGCTGCCGGGGCCGATCGACGGGACGCCCGGGTTCACCGGCGGTGCGACCGGCACCGGCGCCGGCGCCGGGGGTGCGGCCGGGGCCGGGGCGCCCAGCGAGGCGGCGTCCGGGTAGCCGTAGCCGACCGGCGGTGCCCCGGGGACCGGCACCGAGCCCGGCCCGGGCCGGCCGGGCGGGGCCTGCGGGGCGCGCAGCTCGGCGGGCGGGGGCGGCGGCGGGGCGCTCGGGGCACGGCCGACGCCGGGCGCGGCGGGCGGCGGGGTCGCCGGGCCGCGCAGCTCGACCGGCGGCGGGGGCGGCGGCCCGGCCGGGTGCCCCGGCGGCGGGACGGCGGCGGGCGGCGGCACCGGCGGCGCGCCGGGCAGGCCGTGCAGCCCGGGCACGCCGTCGGCGGCCAGCATGGTCGGCGCGTACGGGGAGGCGGGCGGCGGCACCGGCGGGCCGCCGTACGGCGGCGTCCCGGGCGGCGGCGGGGCGAGCATGGTCGGGGCGTCGCCGACCGGCCGGCCGGAGGCCGCCGGGGTGGTGAACACGGCGGGCGGCGGGGTCGACGGGCCGTCGGCCGCTCCCGGCTCCGGCAGGGACGCCACCGGGACGACCGGGGTCGCCCCGGCCGGCACCGGCGGGGTCGGAAGCTGGGTCTGGGTCGGGGTCGGGGCGACGGCCTCCGGAGCCGAGCCCTTCACCAGGTCCGGGCCCTTGGCCGAACCGGGCTCGCCGAGCCGGGCGTGCTCGGCCGCGATCGCCGCCTCGCCCGCGTCCTTGAGCCACTGCGGCGGGCTGAGCAGGAAGGAGGTGGCCTCCACCGCACCCGGCACGGGCTTGGCCGCCCCCGCCGGGTTGGGCTCGGTCGGGCTGCCGTAGGCGGCCTCGTAGCGGCTGACCACCTCGTTGACCGGCAGGGCCGGCCAGAGCGTGCTGGCCCCGCTGTCCCGGGCGATCACCAGCCGGGGCCCGGGCGCCGCACCGGGGTCGGCCGACGGCGCCTCCGCGCGCTGCTCCGCCCAGCAGACGAAGCCGAGGTCGAACTCCCGGACCCGGGCCTCGCGTTGCAGGGCGCGCGGCACCCCGGCGTTGATCCAGTTCTCGGCCAGCTCCTGCGCCTGCGCGTACGTCACCACGCCCGCTGCGCCCCTTCCCCGGTCACCGGGACGGCGCGGACGAAGCCGCCGTCCACCATCATCGCCGCCACCGTCTCCAACTCCTGCGGGCTGCCCGCCAGTCGGAGCAGGAACTGGTCGAAGTCCGCTCCGCAGGGCAGCAGCAGCCTGGCCACCCGCTGCTCGGGCGGCTCGCCCGGGTCGCCCGCGTCCCGGGCGTCGTCGTACAGGCAGAACCAGACCGAACCGGCGTCCGCGCCGCGCACCTTGAGCGCCAGCAGGCCGCCCTGCACGTAGGCGATGCCGAGGTAGTCCTTGGTCAGGTGGTCGCGCAGGCACTTGTTGGCGTACACCAGGTCGTGGACGCCGTACTCCTCACTGAGCGTCAGGAACGGCTGGTCCAGCAGCAGTCCGAGCTCGGTGTCCAGGGCGACGCCGACCGGGGCCCGGCCGCCCGCGAGCTTGAGGAAGTCGCGGTAGGCGGGCGGCAGCGGGTGACCGAGCCGCTGCTCGGCGCGCTGCACCAGGTCCTCGGTGACCGCCAGCGGGTCGCCGCCGTCCCGCGCCAGCGGGAAGTGCACGGGGCGGTGCTCCTGCAGCGGCCTGGTGCCGCGCCGGCCGTGGTCGGCGCCGGAGTGGGCCAGCCCGCCGTGGTGCCGGAGCAGCGCCTTGACCTCGACCGGGACCAGCTCCATCCGGCGCCAGCCGGGTGCGGCCCGGCCGCTGACGTGGTGCCAGGTCCAGCCGGGCGGCGTGGCCACGGCGGTGTCCTGGTCGGCCCAGAGCTCGTGCCCCAGGGTGTACAGCGCGGCGTTCGCCGACACGTAGTCGGTCAGCCGCAGCTCGTCCACGCCGAAGCCGTCCGGCGGGTCGGCCACCTCGGCCACCGCCGCGGCGTACGGCCCGAAGTCCGGCAGCCCCGCCTCGTCCACCCGCACCCCGGCCGGGTACTTCCCGGCCCGGACCGGATCGGGAAACTGCACCACCTGCCCCGCGTACGCCCCGTTGGGCGCGGCGGCAGTACCGGGCCGACCTGTCGTCATCTGGGTGCCCCCACTGGCTGCTGCGACGATTGCTGCAGACAGCCTAGGGGGTGCGACCGGGCACGGGTGGCCCCGGCCCGGGCAGTCCGGACGCGGACCACCCGGGCCGCTGCTGCTCCGTCGGATCCCGTCCGGTCAGACCCTGGCCAGGGCCTTGGCCAGCGTCTCGGCGATGAAGGTCTGCTGGTCCTCGGTCAGGTGCGGGTGCAACGGAAGCGTGAGGATCTCCCGGGCGGCGCGCTCGGTGACCGGGAAGCTACCCTCGGGGTGGCCGAGGTACTGGAACGCCGGCTGGAGGTGGACCGGGACGGGGTAGTGGATGCCCGCGCCGATGCCGGCCGCGTGCAGCGCGCCGAGCACCTCGTCGCGCCCCCGGGGCACCCGGACCGCGTAGAGGTGCCAGACGTGCTCGTTCCCGGGCAGGGTGACCGGAAGGGTCAGGCCCGGCAGCCCGGCCAGCAGGTGGTGGTAGCGGACGGCGGCGGCCCGGCGGGCGACGTTCCAGCCGGGCAGGTGGCGGAGCTTGGCCCGGAGCACCACGGCCTGCAGGGTGTCCAGCCGGGAGTTGAAGCCGAACCGCTCGTGGACGTACTTCTGGCTGGACCCGTGGTCGCCGATCTCCCGTACCAGCGAGGCGAGTTCGGCGGAGTCGGTGACCACCGCACCCGCGTCGCCGTAGGCGCCGAGGTTCTTCCCGGGGTAGAAGCTGGTGGCGCCGAGCAGGCCCCAGGAACCGGACGGACGGCCGTGCCGGGTGGCCCCCTGGGACTGGGCGCCGTCCTCGATCACCGGACGGCCCTCGGCCAGCTCCAGGATCTGCTCCATCGGCGCGAGCTGGCCGTTCAGGTGCACCGGCAGGTACGCGTCGGCGGCGGCCTCGGCGGCCCGGGCCGGGTCGATCAGCAGCGCGTCCGGGTCGACGTCCACCAGCACCGGGTACAGCCCGGCCCTGACCACCGCCTCGGCGGTCGCCACGAAGGTGTTGGCGGGCAGCACCACCCGCGCGCCGGGCGGGAGTTCGAGGGCGCGCAGGGCCATCTCGATCGCGTCGGTGCCGTTCGCGGTGCCGACCGCGTGGGCGACGCCGGAGAAGGCCGCGTACTCGGCTTCGAAGGCGGTCACGTCCGGGCCCTTGATGTAGGCGCCGGAGGTGAGCACCCGGTCGAAACCGGCCCGGACCTCCTCGGCGACCTCGGCGTGGGCGGCTTGCAGGTCGACGAGCGGAATCGGGTTCATCCGACGGGCCCTTCCAGGGAGAGGTGTTCGACGAGCAGGGGCAGGGAGCCGCCGGCCAGGCAGCGGCCGGTCCGGGCGTCCCACTTCCAGTGGTGCCGGGGGCACTCGATCACGCCGTCCGCGATCACGGCGTGCACCAGGTCCTCGCCCGCGTGCGGGCAGTGGCGCTGGAACCGCAGGCCGTCCCGCTCCACCAGCTGTTCGGCGGCGGCGGTCCGCTCCCGGACCAACTGCCGGGTCTGGGCGGGCTGGTGGCCGTAGCGGAGCAGGCTGAGCAGGGTCAGGTCGAAGACGTCCGGGTCGCGGTGCAGGCTGAGCCGCATGGAGAGCAGCGCCTCCTCCCAGCCGGCCCGGCCGTCCAGCACCGCGCGCAGCGCCCGGGCCGGGACCCGGATGGTGTAGGCGGGGTCGACCGGCTCCTCCTCCAGCTCGACCCGCTCGGCCAGTTCACCGAGCGGCAGGGCGCAGACCGTGCCGTCGGTCTCCAGCCGCAGCTCGCGCCGGTAGTCGGCGAGCAGCGGCCGGTTCAGCCGCTGGAGGCGGTCGAAGTGCCCGGCCACCTCGGCGGCGTCCACGGTCGGGGCCGGACCCCGGTGGTAGTCCTCCCACTCGTCTCGGCGGCGCTCCCGGTACGCGGCCAGGTACCCGGCCGGGTCGGTGGCCCAACCGCCGGGCTCGGACGGGGAGTCGACCAGGTCACCGGGGGCGGTCCGGAGCACCTCGGTGTCGGGGCAGGCGTCCGCGAAGGCCCCGGCCACGTCCTCCCAGTGCGGGAAGATGGTGGCCGCCCGGTCGTTGAACCGGTCCAGCTCCGGGTCGAGGAAGCAGGCCGGGCCGGCCGAGGGCAGGTAGGCCCGGGCACCGGTCAGCTTCACCTTGCGGACCAGGGTGTCCAGCAGGTCGGCCCGGACGGCGGCGGTCTTGGCGGCCATCGCCTCGGGCGGGTAGTCGTAGGCGTTCGGGTACCACATCGCGCCGGAGTACTGCGCGGCCAGCAGGTCCACGCCGTCGGGGAGTTCGGACATCGGGGTGTTGCAGTCGTTCAGGTCCAGGAAGCGGTAACCGCCCAGGTCGAGCAGCAGTCCGCTGTCCTCCTTGTGGCTGGTGTCCAGCAGCATGGTGGCGGTCGCGTCGGGACCGAGCCGGTGCGTCTCCCGGTGGCCGAGCAGCACCTGCCGGCCGAAGCCGAGCCGGTTCAGCCGCTTGCGCAGCCCCTGCGAACGGAACCTCGGCACCAGCACCGTGACGTCCCGGTCGAGTTGGCCGAGCAGCCGCCGGTCGAAGTGGTCCTCGTGGGTGTGCGAGACGTACAGGAAGTCGTACCGGCCCCCGACCACCTCGGGCAGCAGCTCCCGGTTGTCGGGGTAGGGGAACCAGGCGTCCAGGAAGGCGGAGTGGAACCAGGGGTCGATCAGGATGCGCAGACCGGCGTGCCCGACCACGAATCCCGCGTGACCGAGGTGCCTGATCTCGGTCAACCGAGGATCACCCGGAGCGCACCGACCACGGTGTCCTGCTGCTGCTCGGTGAGCGTGTGGTAGAGCGGCAGGATCAGCGAACGCCCGGTCAGCAGCTCGGTGTTGGGCAGCGGCACCCGGGCGGCGTCCTTGTACGGGGCCTCCAGGTGGGCCGCCATGATGCCGCGCCGGGCGGACACCCCGGCCGCGGCCAGCCGGGTGAGCACCTCGGTACGGTCCGGCGCGTCCTCGGGCAGCAGCAGCCAGCAGGCCTGGAAGTTGCCGCTGCCGTGCGCCGGGTCGGCCACCAGCCGCTCGCCCAGCGGGCCGAGCAGGGCCCGGTAGCGCTCGGCGAGTTCGCGCCGCCGGGCCACCATCGCGGGCAGCTTGCCGAGCTGCACCAGGCCGATCGCGGCCTGGATGTCGGTCATCCGGAAGTTGTAGCCGATCTCGTCGTAGGTCTCGACCACCCCGGCGCCACCACTGGCGGCGTGCCGGTCGGCGGCCGAGACGCTCATCCCGTGCTCGCGCAACCGCCTGAGCCGGGCCGCGAGTTCACCGTCCTGACAGGTCACCATGCCGCCCTCGCCGGTGGTCAGCAGCTTGCGCGGGTGGAACGAGTACGCCGCGATCGCCGCCCCGCTGCCCACCGGGCGGCCGCGCAGCAGCGACCCGGCCCCGCAGGCGGCGTCCTCGATCACGGTGATGCCGCGCGGCCCGGCCAGTGCCTCGATCGCGGTCAGGTCGACCGGTACGCCGCCCTGGTCCACCGCGATCACCGCCCTGGTCCGCTCGGTGAGCAGCGGCGCCACCGTCCCGGCGGTCAGGTTGCCGGTGGCGAGCTCGACGTCCGCGAAGACCGGGACGGCGCCCACATAGGTGACCGCGTTGGCGGTGGCGACGAAGGAGAACGAGGGCACCACCACCTCGTCCCCCGGGCCGACCCCGGCGCCGATCAGCGCCAGCTGCAGCGCGGTGGTGCAGGAGGAGACCGCGACGGCGTGCGGCACCCCGAGGTACTCGGCGAAGGCCCGCTCGAACGCGGCGACCCGGGGGCCCTGGGCCACCCAGCCGGAGCGGACGGCCTCGGCCGCGGCCTGGGCCTCCTCCTCGCCGAGCCAGGGAATCATGACGGGAATGGTGGACACGGGGCTGCTCCCGGATGCGGCGGTACGGAACCCCGGGGCTCGCTGCCCCGGGGTCTACGACGACGGGCGGCGCTACTGCTCGCGCCACCAGGTGACCAGCTGGCGCAGGCCCTCGTCCAGGCCCAGCTCCGGCTTCCAGCCGAGGTCGCGCTCGGCGGCCGAGATGTCGGCCAGCCGGCGGACCACGCCACCGGCGGTGCCCCGGGCCGGGCCGTGCTCGACGTCCAGCTCGGAGTCCATCGCGCGCAGCAGGGCGTCGGCCAGGCCGCGCAGCGAGACCTCGGTGGAGGTGGCGATGTTGTAGACCCGGTCGGTGACCGGGGCGGCGGCGGCCAGCAGGTTGGCCCGCGCGATGTCCTCGGTGTGCACGAAGTCCATGGTCTGCGCGCCGTCGCCGAAGATCAGCGGCGGTTCACCGCCGTTGATCCGCTCCATCCAGCGGATGAACACCTCGGTGTAGCGGCCGTGCACGTCCATCCGGGGGCCGTACACGTTGAAGTAGCGCAGGGCCACGTAGTCCAGCCCGTACATCGCGTGGAAGCTGCGCAGCAGACCCTCGTTGAAGACCTTGGCGGCGCCGTACAGCGTGTCGTTGTGGTACGGGTGCTGGGTCTCCGGCGTCGGGAAGGTGTCGGCCAGGCCGTAGACCGAGGCGGTGGAGGAGGCGATCACCTTCCGCACCCCGCACTCGGCGGCGGCCTCCACCACGTCGAAGGTGCCGTCCACCATGATCTCCAGGGCCAGCCGGGGTTCGGCGGCGCACTGGGTGATCCGGATCGCGGCCAGGTGGAACAGCAGGTCGGTGTCGCTGCCGAGCAGCTCGCGGAGCAGCGCGCGGTCACGGATGTCGCCGTCCACCACCCGGAGTTGGCCGGGCGCGGCGATCGACTCGGCGTGCGCCAGGTTGGCCATCCGGCCCCGGACGAAGTTGTCGAGCACGACCACCTCGCGGGCACCGCCCACCAGCAGTTGGTCGACGACGGTCGAGCCGATGGTCCCGGCACCGCCGGTGACCAGACAGCGGGAACCCTCGATCGGGACAGCGTTCATCGGGCGGTGGCCCTCTCCTGAGCAGTGATCAGTTCTACGTCGCCGGTGGTCTCCACCGGCACGGTGGCGCCGCCGAGTTCGAGGCTGCGCGAGGCGGCGTGCAGCAGCCGCAGCACCCGCAGCCCGGACCGGCCGTCGGTGAGCGGGGCCCGGCCCTCGGTGATCGCGGCCGCGAACTCCGCCATCACGTTCCGCAGCGCCTCCTGCTCGACCAGCGCGGGGGCGACCATCTCGCCGACCCGGTAGGAGATCAGCGCCTGGTGCCGGATCGCGTCGGTCAGCTCGTCCGGCGGGGTGAGGTCCACGCCCCGGTCGTGCACCGCGAGGCGGGCCTGCGGGTTGAGGTCGTCCCAGACCAGGGTGCGCCGGGAGCCACCGATCATGGTGGTCCGGACCTTGGTCGGGGAGAGCCAGTTGACGTGGCAGTGCGCCAGCGCGCCGTTGCTCAGCCGCACCGTCAGGTACGCCACGCAGGCCCGGCCGGCCCCGATCGGGTCGGCCCCCTGGGCACTCACCCCGACCGGTTCGACGCCCGGCGGCAGCACGAAGTCCAGGATCGACAGGTCGTGCGGGGCCAGGTCCCAGAGCACGTCCACGTCGGGCTGCACCAGCCCGAGGTTGATCCGGACCGAGTCGAAGAACTGGATGTCGCCCAGCTCGCCGCCGTGCACCAGCTCCCTGATCCGGCGCACCACCGGTGTGTAGCAGAAGGTGTGATCGCACATCAGCACCAGCCCGCGGGCCTCGGCCAGCTCGCAGAGCTCGGCGGCCTCCTCGGCGGAGGTGGTGATCGGCTTCTCCACCAGGACGTGCTTGCCTGCCTCCAGCGCGGCCCGCACCAGCTTGTAGTGCCCGGCCGCCGGGGTGGCGATCGCCACCGCCCGCACCCGCGGGTCGGCCAACACCTGTTCGAAGGAGGTGGTGGAGCCGACCGTGCTGTACTCCCCCAGCACCCGCCGGGACTTGGCCTCGTCCAGGTCGCAGAGCCAGTGCAGCCGCAGCGCGGCCGTCTGCTGCGCGTTCCGGACCAGGTTCGGCCCCCAGTACCCGGCGCCGACCACGGCCATGCCGATCCGCTCGGCCACCCTGGGCTCGGGCACCCCGGGCGTCGGTACGTGCTCACCCGGTGCCTCGTGCGCCACTGCGTCGGACGAGACCGCTCCGGACGACGTCATCGCAAGACCCCCCTTGCTCGGTACCGGCGGCCCCTTCGCCGCCGGCTGCCCCGCATTCGGCCGACTCCGCCCGCTCCCCCACGGTCGACCCGGCCCTGCTGCCGGAACGGTATCGGCTGGCGTCAGCGGGCGGGGGCCGAATCGGGAAAACGTGGGGGAATGGTGAAGCCTGATCAGCGGACGGCGGGTCAGCCACCCGATCAGCCCCCGGTTTCGGCAATGTCTGCGGCGTTTGGCAGGCTTGACCCCTACCGTCGGACAGCACCGTCCGCCGGACCGTCGACACAGGTGAGGAGCAGCCGCCATGGAGCAGACCGACCCGTCGCCCCTTCCGGCGCTGCGCCACCACCGGGACAGCCTGCTCCCCGCCGTGGCGGCCGCGCTCTCCCTGAAGAACGGCACCGTGCACACCCTGGCCGGGCACAAGCCCGACCTGGTGCCGGAGCTGCACCCGCTGGTCGCCGACTTCCTGGCCGGGCTGCCCGCCGAGCAGCGCGAGCGGTTCGTCGGCCGCTGTCCCGAGGCGGAGCTGCTGTCCCGGTACCTGACCGAGGTGGACACCACCCGGTCCAAGCGGTCCGCCCGCAAGCCGCTCACCCTGCCGGACGCCCGCAAGGCGCTGAAGGGCTCCCGGCTGACCACCGTCCGGATCCGGGAGGAGGGCGACCCGGCGCACGGCACCCACGCACCACCCTGCCGCTCCTGCGAGCCGCTGCTCGGCCACCTCCAGGTGGCCAGCGTCGCGGTCGGCCCCGCGGCCTCCTGACCACGTCATCCCCCGTCCCGACCCCGTACGACTGGAGCCCGCACTGAACTCCGCCCTCCGCACCCAGCCTCGCTTCCCGGCCGACGTCGCCGCCGCGCTCAAGCAGGCCGGCTGGCACCCGGGCCGGTGGCAGATCCGGCAGGCCGAGGAGTGGGCCGACGCCCTGGTCGCGCACGGCGCTCCGGACGGGGTCCAGCACGCGGTCTTCCCGGCCGCGATCGAGGCCTGGGCCGAGTTCGGCGGCCTGGCCGTCGAACTGACCGGCGCCGGCCGGGAGATCGCCCGGACACCCTTCCTGCTCGACCCGCGCTGCGGGCTGCACCAGCCCCGCACCCTGGCCGACCTCGGCCGGGCGCTGGGCAGCCGGGTCGCCCCGCTCGGCGAGGAGGCGTACGGCCAGGCGCTGCTGGCCCTCGACGAGGACGGCCGGGTGTACAGCCTGGACCACACCGGCGAGTGGTACCTGGGACGTTCGGTCGACCAGGCGGTGGCCACCCTGGTGCTCGGCCTGCAACCCGAACGGCTGCCCGCGCCCACGGTCTGACGGCTCCCTCCGGCACGTGACACTTTCGCCAATCCACTGCCGCTGAGCCCCCGTTGAGTCCACACTGACCCCCAGCCCGATTGTGGAGCTTTCGCGGGGAACAGCAGGAGGATTCGCGTTGGAACGCCAACCGCTCTTCGACAACGCCAAGTTCGCGGCGGTCGCGCTGGTGGTCTGTGCCCACACCTGGATGCCGCTGCTGGAGCGGAACCGCACGGTCGGCGCGGTGGTGCTGACCATCGCGGCATTCTCGATGCCGGTCTTCATCGTGCTCTGCGGCTACTTCTCCCGGCCCAGGACCGGCCGCCCCCAGGTCGACGGCGGCCGGCTGATCACCCAGCTCGTGGTGCCCTACCTGGTCTTCCAACTCCTCTACAACCTGGTCGGGATGGCCCTGGAACGGGACCTCCAGCCGATCCGGCTGCTGGAGCCGCGCTGGCTCACCTGGTTCCTGCTGTCGCTGCTGATCTGGCGGCTCAGCGTGCCGCTCTGGACGGCGCTGCGCCACCCACTCCCGATCGCCGTGCTGGTCGCGGCCGGCTCCGGTGCGGTGCACGCCTACCCGGCCGAACTCGCGCTCGGCCGCACCCTGAGCTTCCTGCCCTGGTTCGTGCTCGGCCTGGTGCTCCGGCCCCGGCACTTCGAGCTGCTCCGGCACCGGACGGTCCGCGCGCTTGCCCCGTTCGGCCTGCTGTCCGCGTTCGCCACGATCTGGCTGGCCTACCCCAAGCTGCTGAACACCGCCTGGGTCGAGTACACCGAGACCGCCGCCCAGCTCGGCGTCGGCTACCCGGTCTGGCTGGCCGTCAAGGCCGCCCTCGGCCTGCTCTCGCTGGTCGCCGCCGCCTCCTTCCTGGCCCTGCTGCCGGCCGGCCGGCAGCGCTGGACCTCGCTCGGCGCCGCCTCGCTGTACGTCTACCTGCTGCACGGCCTGCCGCTCAAACTGCTCCAGGCCAGCGGCGTCTACCACGCCCGCTCGCTCCAGCACTCCTGGACGGCGCTGCCGGTCTACGGCGGGTTCGCGCTCGGGCTCGCGGTGCTGCTCAGCCTGCCGGTCAGCGTCCGGCTGTTCGGCCCGCTGGTGCAGCCGCCGGTCGGCCGGCTGCTGCTGCGGCGGGCACCGGCGCCTGACGCTACGCCAGCGGACCGTCCTGCACCGCGAGCCGGGACGGCAGTACCGCCTCCACCCGGAACCCCCCGTCCGGCTCCGGTCCGGCACTGAAGCTGCCGCCCAGCGCGACCACCCGCTCGCGCATCCCGACCAGCCCGTTTCCCCCGCTCGGCAGACCCGCCGCCCGCTCGCCGCCGCCCGGGCAGTCGTTCAGCACCGCCACCCGGACACCGTTCGGCACGAACGCCAGCAGCACCGAGACCCGGGCCCCGCCGGCATGCTTGTGAGCGTTCGTCAGCCCCTCCTGCACCACCCGGTACGCGGTCTGCTCGGCCTCCCGGGCGTACGGCCGCCGGGCCCCGCTGACCGTCAGGGTGACCAGCATCCCGGCCGCCTCCGACTGCTGCACCAGCCGGGTCAGCTCGGCCAGCCCGGCCGGGCCGGCCGCCGGCTCCTCCGACATCCGCAGCACCCCGAGGATCTCGCGCAGCTCGTTCAGCGCCTGCCGGCCCACCTCACCCATCAGCTTGGCGCTCTGCTGGGCCTTTGCCGGGTCCTTCGGGATCACCCGCTCCAGCGCCCCGGCGTGCACCACCATCAGGCTCACCCGGTGCGCCACCACGTCGTGCATCTCCCGGGCGATCCGGGTGCGCTCCTCCAACCGGGCCCGGCGGGCCCGCTCCTGCGCCTGCTCGGCCAGCAGGTCGAGCTCGGTCTCCAGGCCGTGCGCCCGGTCCTTCAGGCTCTCCACCAGCCGACGGCGCGCCCCCAGGTACAGCCCGGTCACCACCGGCGGGACGGTCACCCCGATCGCGATCAGCACCGCCATCACCACGAACACCCAGGTCGGCGGCAGCTGCTGATCGGCCGTCCGGCCCTCCGGCAGGAACATGTAGAACAGCACCACCACGGTGGTCTCGACGAACGCCACCGCCCAGAGCGCCACCACCCGCCACCGCCGGCTCGGCCACTCCCAGGTCGCCGCCAGGGTGTACAGCGACACCATCAGCAGCACCACGCCGAACGACCCCGGCACGAACAGCAGCGCCACCACCACCGGTACGGCGGGCCACCTGCGGCGCACCACCAGGCTCGCGCCCGAGAGCGCCCCCAGCACCGCCGCCAGCACCGCGACCGGCAGCGCCCACTCCAACTGCACCCGAACGGTCGAGAACGCCCCGAACGCACACTCCAACCCGGCCAGCCCGGCCAGTCCGACATCCAGCACCACGCTGCGGCGCCGCCCCCACCACCAGAGTGATCGGCCCGGCCCGCCCCCGTCCGGCGAGTTGCTCATGGAGGCCAGCCTATGCGAGCGGCCCGCCGTCACGACGGGCCATTTCGCCGCACCGTCGGCAGGTGCTCAGCTTTCTGGCAGGTGCTCAGCCCGCTACGGAGTCAGGGGCTCGGGGCTCTGCTGGTGTGCGGCTCCGCCGCGTGGGCGACGTCGCCCTTTTGCAGGTGGCTCGGGGAACTGCGACGCCGGCCTCGGAAGAGGTCACGCGTGCGTAGGTGGTCAGGCACTTTCGCAGTGACCCGAACGCCAGATCTCCTCGCAGTTCGCCGAGCCCCTGGACCGTGGACCCCGAGCACCTGCCTACAGCGCAGCCCCGGGGACCCCCTAAAGACTGTCCGCGATGCGGTTACCTCGCCGAGACGGCACCGGGTGCCACCTATGCTGGTCGCGTCGGACAGCGCGGTCCGCACACACCGCCTCTACCCAGGCGGCGAGAGCCGTTGCCGAACCCCACCACCACAGGGAGCCAGCCGTGACCGCTCCGGTCCCCACTCCGGCGGAGAGCCCCACGCCGATCGCCGACAACGCCGCGCTCCGCGCGGACATCCGCCGCCTCGGCGACCTGCTCGGCGAGACCCTGGTCCGCCAGGAGGGCGCCGAGCTGCTCGGCCTGGTCGAGCAGGTCCGCCTGCTCAGCCGGACCGACGGCGAGGCGACCGCCGAGCTGCTCTCCGGGATCGACCTGGAGACGGCGGCCAAGCTGGTCCGGGCCTTCTCCACCTACTTCCACCTGGCGAACGTCACCGAGCAGGTGCACCGCGGCCGCGAGTTCGCCACCCGCCGGGCCAAGCACGGCTCGCTGCTGGCGCAGACCGCCGACCAGCTGGCCGACGCCGACCCGAAGCACCTGGCCGACACGCTGGCGCACCTGGCGGTCCGTCCGGTCTTCACCGCGCACCCGACCGAGGCCGCCCGCCGCAGCGTGCTCAACAAGCTGCGCCGGATCGGCGAGCTGCTGGAGCGGATCCACCGCGAGCACGCCGCCTCGGGTCTCTCCACCACCGACCCGGTCCGGCACTCCTCGGCCAAGCGGCAGGCCGACCGCCGCCTCGCCGAGGTGATCGACCTGCTCTGGCAGACCGATGAGCTGCGGATCGCCCGCCCGGAGCCCACCGACGAGGCCCGGAACGCCGTCTACTACCTGGACGAGCTGTACCGCGAGGCCGTCCCGGAGGTGCTGGAGGAGCTGCACGAGGAGCTGGCCCGGGTCGGGCTGAGCCTGCCCGAGGGCGTCCGCCCGCTGACCTTCGGCACCTGGATCGGCGGCGACCGGGACGGCAACCCGAACGTCACCCCGCAGGTCACCTGGGACGTGCTCAACCTGCAGCACGAGTACGGCATCAAGGACGCCCTGGCCGCCGTCGACGACCTGCGCAACTCGCTCTCCACCTCGGTCCGGCTGGCCGGCGCCTCGGAGGAGCTGCTCGCCTCGCTGGAGGCCGACCTCAAGCTGCTGCCCGAGCTGAGCCCGCGCTACAAGCGGATGAACGCCGAGGAGCCGTACCGGCTGAAGGCCACCTGCGTCCGGCTCAAGCTGGAGAACACCCGCGAGCGGCTCGCCGCCGGCACCCCGCACGTCCCCGGCCGGGACTACCTGGGCACCCGGGAGCTGATCGCCGACCTGAAGCTCATTCAGGACTCGCTGCGCGCCCACCGGGGCGAGCTGATCGCCGACGGCCGGCTGGCCCGGGCGATCCGCACCGTGGAGGCGTTCGGCCTCCAGCTCGCCACCATGGACGTCCGCGAGCACGCCGAGGCGCACCACCACGCGCTCGGCCAGCTCTTCGACCGGCTCGGCGAGGAGGCGTGGCGCTACGCGGACATGCCGCGCGAGTACCGGCAGAAGCTGCTCGCCAAGGAGCTGCGCTCGCGCCGCCCGCTGGCGCCCACCCCGGCCCCGCTGGACGCGGCGGGCACCAAGACGCTCGGTGTCTTCAACACCATCCGGGAGGGCTTCGAGCGGTTCGGCGACGAGATCGTCGAGAGCTACATCATCTCGATGTGCCAGGGCGCCGACGACGTGTTCGCGGCCACCGTACTGGCCCGCGAGGCCGGCCTGATCGACCTGCACGCGGGCATCGCCACCATCGGCATCGTGCCGCTGCTGGAGACCACCGACGAGCTCCAGGAGGCCGACCGGATCCTGGACGAGATGCTCTCCGACCCGTCCTACCGCCTGCTGGTCTCGCTCCGCGGCGACATCCAGGAGGTGATGCTCGGCTACTCGGACTCGTCCAAGTTCGGCGGCATCACCACCTCGCAGTGGGAGATCCACCGGGCCCAGCGCCGGCTGCGCGACGTGGCCCACCGGTACGGCATCCGGCTGCGGCTGTTCCACGGCCGCGGCGGCACCGTCGGCCGCGGCGGCGGCCCCTCGCACGAGGCGATCCTGGCCCAGCCCTGGGGCACCCTGGAGGGCGAGATCAAGGTCACCGAGCAGGGCGAGGTGATCTCGGACAAGTACCTGCTCCCCTCGCTGGCCCGGGAGAACCTGGAGCTGACCATCTCGGCCACGCTGGCCGCCTCCGCGCTGCACACCGCCCCGCGCCAGGCGCCCGAGGAGCTGGCCCGCTGGGACCAGGTGATGGACCAGGTCTCCGAGGCCGCGCACACCGCGTACCGCGCGCTGGTCGAGCAGGAGGACCTGCCGAAGTACTTCTTCGCGGCCACCCCGGTGGACCAGCTGGCCTCGCTGCACCTGGGCTCCCGCCCGTCCCGCCGCCCGGACTCCGGCGCCGGCCTGGACGGTCTGCGGGCGATCCCGTGGGTCTTCGGCTGGACCCAGTCCCGGCAGATCGTGCCCGGCTGGTACGGCGTCGGCTCCGGCCTGGCGGCGGCCAGGGCGGCCGGTCTGGGTGACGTGCTGGCCGAGATGCACGGCCAGTGGCACTTCTTCCAGAACTTCCTGTCCAACGTCGCGATGACGCTGGCCAAGACCGATCTGCGGATCGCCCGGCACTACGTCGAGCAGCTGGTCCCGGCCGAGCTGCACCACGTGTTCGACCAGATCGTGGCCGAGCACGAGCTGACCCTCAAGGAGGTGCTCCGGCTCACCGGCGAGAGCGAACTCCTGGAGCACAACGAGGTGTTGAAGCAGACCTTCACGGTCCGCGACGCCTACCTCGACCCGATCTCCTACCTCCAGGTGGCGCTGCTCCGCCGCCAGCGCGAGCTGGTCGCCCAGGGCCGCGAGGAGGACCCGCTGCGGGCCCGGGCGCTGCTGCTGACCGTCAACGGCATCGCCGCCGGTCTGCGCAACACCGGCTGACCCGGCCGGAACGCGGGGAGGGGCGGTCCGCAAGGACCGCCCCTCCGTCGTCCGCCGACGCCCGCTCAGTGCACCGTCACCCGGCCGGACTTCCGGCGGCGCAGCCACATCGCCGCCCCGCCCGCGACCACCACCAGGCCGCCGCCCACGGCGTACAGCCCGGACGAGGTGCCCAGCTCACCCGCCTCCGGGGCGGGGAACTGCGCGGCGGCCGGCTCCGGCGACCCTGCGGGCCGCCCCGTCGGGTCGGCCGCCTGCGCGGCCGTCGCCCCGAACGCCGAGGCCACCAGCACCAGCGTCGTACCACCCAGCACCCGTCCGACACGGACGCGCTGTGACCGAATCACGGTCCCTACCCCCAGATCCAACCCCTCAACCCTGCGTACCCGGCTGACGCTATCCGATCGGACCGGTCGTTCCCACACGGTTTCCGGAACGATCGGGCAAGCGTTGCACGACCGTTGTGCAAACCCAGCGCGGCGTCTTGACGGGCCGTCAGGAGTTGTAGGTGCCCTGGGCCCGCTCCAGGCCCTCCGCGAGCAGGGCCTCCACCGCGTCGGCCGAGCGGTCCACGAACCACTCCAGCTCCTTGCGCTCGGTCGAGGAGAAGTCCTTGAGCACGAAGTCCGCGACGTCCATCCGACCGGGCGGGCGGCCGATCCCGCAGCGCAGCCGGTGGTAGTCGGGGCCGAGCGACTTGGTGATCGACTTCAGGCCGTTGTGGCCGTTGTCGCCGCCGCCGAGCTTGAGCCGCAGGGTGGCGTAGTCGAGGTCCAGCTCGTCGTGCACCGCGACGATCGCCGAGGTGGGCGCCTTGTAGAAGTCGCGCAGCGCGGTGGTCGGGCCGCCGGAGAGGTTCATGAAGGTCATCGGCTTCGCCAGCACGACCCGCTTCCCGCTGATCCGTCCCTCGGCGATCCCGGCCCGGCTCTTGTGGGTCTTGAACCTGGCACCGATCCGCTGGGCCAGCAGGTCGACCACCATGAAGCCGATGTTGTGCCGGTTCCGGGCGTACTCGTCGCCCGGGTTGCCGAGGCCGACGACCAGCCACGGACCGTCGTAGTCGTTCATGTACCGCTCCTTCTTCGGATACCGCCATCATCCCGGACACACCGCTGCCCCGGTCACTCCGAACGGAGTGACCGGGGCAGCGGTCAGGCAACGGGTGCGGCTCAGGCCTGGGCCGCGGCGGCCTCGGCGTCGGCGTCGGCCTGCGAGGCCTGGGCGCCGATGACCTGGAGGACGACGGTGTCGCCGTCGACGGCCAGGGTGGTGCCGGCCGGCAGGGTGATGTCCTTGGCCAGGACGGAGGCGCCGGCCTCGAGGCCCTGGACCGAGACGGTGACCGACTCGGGCAGGTGGGTGGCCTCGGCCTCGACCGGGAGGGAGTTCAGCACGTGCTCGAGCAGGTTGCCACCGGCGGCGAGCTCGCCCTCGGTGAGGACCGGGATCTCGACGGTGACCTTCTCGCCGCGCTTCACGAGCAGCAGGTCGACGTGCTCGATGGTGCGCTTGATGGCCTCACGCTGGACGGCCTTCGGCAGCACGTACTCGTCCTTGCCGTCGATCGGCACGACCAGCAGGGCGTTCGAGGTCTTCAGCGCCATCATCAGGGCGTGGCTGGGCAGGTTCAGGTGAACCGGGGTCTGGCCGTGGCCGTAGACGACGCCGGGGACGAAGCCGGCGCGACGGGCGCGACGGGCGGCACCCTTGCCGAACTCGGTGCGGGACTCGGCGGCAAGGCGGATCTCGGACACGTCTGCTCCTCTTGGGGAAAACGGGTGCAGACAAGCGAAAACCGCCGAAGCCACACCCTCAAATACCTGGGGGTTCGCTCGACGGCAGACGACGGCTGAAGGTTTTTCAGCAGCGCGTCGATCACGGAGACGGCACCGAATGGGCGCACAGCATCCCTCGCCGAGCAGTCTCACGAGTCTAACCGTACGGCTCGTCAACCACGAAATCGGCCCCGGCGCTCGACTGAGCACCGGGGCCGGATCACAGCTGACGCGGGGTCAGTGCACACCCTCGAAGAGGCTGGTGACCGAGCCGTCCTCGAAGACCTCGCGGATCGCGGCGGCGATCGACGGGGCGATCGAGAGCGTGGTCACCTTGTCCAGCTGGAGCTCCTGCGGGGTCGGCAGGGTGTTGGTGAACACGAACTCGCTGACCCGGGAGTTCTTCAGGCGGTCGGCCGCCGGACCGGACAGCACACCGTGGGTGGCGGCCACGATGACGTCGGCGGCGCCGTTGTCGAAGAGCGCGTCGGCCGCGGCGCAGATGGTGCCGGCCGTGTCGATCATGTCGTCGACCAGGACGCAGACCCGGCCCTTGACGTCACCGACCACCTCGGCGGACAGGATGGTGTTGGCCTGGGTCATGTCCCGGCGCTTGTGGATGATCGCCAGCGGCGCACCGAGGCGGTCCGACCACTGGTCGGCGACCTTCACCCGGCCGGCGTCCGGCGAGACGATGGTCAGCTTCGACCGGTCGACCTTCCGGCCCACGTAGTCCGCCAGCAGCGGCAGCGCGAACAGGTGGTCCACCGGGCCGGAGAAGAAGCCCTGGATCTGCGCGGTGTGCAGGTCCACCGCCATGATCCGGTCGGCGCCGGCCGCGGCCAGCAGGTCGGCCACCAGACGGGCCGAGATGGGCTCGCGGCCCAGGTGCTTCTTGTCCTGCCGGGCGTAGCCGTAGAACGGCAGGATCGCCGTGATGCTGCGGGCCGAGGCCCGCTTCAACGCGTCGATCATGATGAGCTGTTCCATGATCCACTGGTTGATCGGAGCCGTGTGGCTCTGCATCACGAAGCAGTCCGCACCACGGGCGGAGTCCAGGAAGCGGACGTAGATCTCACCGTTGGCGAAGTCCAGCGCCTTGGTGGGCACCAGTTCGGTCCCGAGCGCCGCGGCGACTTCGGCCGCCAGCTCGGGGTGGGCACGGCCGGAGAAGAGCTTGAGCTTCTTCTCACCCGACGTCGTGATCCCGCTCACTGCACCGTCTCCTCGTGTTGCTGACGCACATGAACCCGCTGCGCCGCACCCCGGCTCGGCCGGGATCGGTGGTCAACGGGGATGGGGAGTACGCCCAGACACGGGCCAGGGAGCCCAGTGGCGCACGTATGTACTCCAGGTTACGCGCTGGGCCGCGAAGCGTCCGCCCCGGGCCCACTCCCCAAGATCCCCAGGGGGCCGCTCAGGCCCCGTTCGCCTCGGCCGCCGCACGCGCCGAGTCGGTGCCGGGACGCTTGCGCTCCACCCAGCCGGGGATGTTGCGCTGCTGGGCCCGGGAGACCCCGAGCGCACCGGCCGGCACGTCGCTGACGATCACCGAACCGGCCGCGGTGTAAGCACCGTCACCGACCGTCACCGGGGCGATGAACATGTTGTCCGAACCCGTGCGGCAGTGGGCCCCGATGGTGGTCCGGTGCTTGTTCACACCGTCGTAGTTGACCGTCACGGAGGCGGCGCCCACGTTGCTGTGCTCGCCGATGGTGGCGTCCCCGATGTACGACAGGTGCGGCACCTTGGCGCCCTCGCCGAGCTCGGAGTTCTTGATCTCCACGTAGGTGCCGGCCTTGGCCTTCCGGCCCAGCTTGGCGCCCGGGCGCAGGTAGGCGTACGGGCCGACGGCGGCCAGCTCGCCGATCTCGGCGCCGATCGCCGTGGTGTTGCTCACAGTGGCGCCCGCGCCGACCAGGGTGTCGGTCAGGGTCGAGTTCGGACCGACCTGGCAGCCCTCGCCCAAGTGGGTGGTGCCGTGCAGTTGGGTGTTCGGCAGCAGCACCGCGTCCGGCTCGTAGCTGACCTGGACGTCGATCCAGGTGGTGGCCGGGTCGACCACGGTGACGCCCGCGCGCATCGCCCGCTCGGTCAGCCGGGAGTTCAGGATCCGGCGGGCCTCGGCCAGCTGGACCCGGTCGTTGATCCCCAGGATGTCCCGGTAGTCGGCCGCCACCACGGCGCCCACCCGGTGACCCGCCGTCCGGAGGATGCCGAGCGTGTCGGTGAGGTACTCCTCGCCCTGCGAGTTGTCGGTGGTGACCTTGGCCAGCGCCTCGGCCAGCAGCTTGGCGTCGAAGGCGAAGACCCCGGAGTTGATCTCGGCGATCGCGCGCTGCGCCGGGGTGGCGTCCTTCTCCTCGACGATCGCCGCGACCGCCTCCGCGTCGTCCCGCAGGATCCGGCCGTAGCCGGTGGAGTCCGGCACCACGGCGGTCAGCACGGTGACCCCGTTGCCCTGCTCGACGTGCGCGGCGACCAGCGCGGCCAGCGTCCCGCCGGTCAGCAGCGGGGCGTCGCCGGTGGTGATCACCACGGTGCCGTCCGGCTCGCCGCCCTCGGCGGCCAGCGCCGCGAGCGCGATGCGCACCGCGTGACCGGTGCCGTTCTGCTCCAGCTGCACGGCGGTCCGTACGCCGGGGTGGCACTCGGCCAGATGGGCCTGCACCAGCTCGCGCTGGTGACCGACCACCACCAGCAGCCGATCCGGCGTCAACTCCTGGGCGGCGGACACCGCGTGACCGACCAGGGTGCGGCCGCAGATCGGGTGCAGGACCTTGGGCAGGCTCTTGGACTTCATCCGAGTCCCGCCGCCGGCGGCGAGCACGATCACGGCAGCAGGGGTGTTGGCACTCACGCGGGAGGCTCCTCGGTTCGGCGCAGGGAGGGGAGGGATGCCCGAAGGCCGGCACTCCGCACGGCCGCGCTCCCGGGCTGCCCCGAGCTTAGCCCGGACAGCAGGCAGCCCCCGGACCGCCGTCGCGGTCCGGGGGCTGTCGCGGACGCTCCCGGAGGAGGATTCGAACCCCCATAAGCTGGACCAAAACCAGCTGTCCTGCCCTTAGACGATCCGGGAAGGAGCTGCACCGTGCCGGTCGCCCGGCATGCGGTCCACAGCCTACGGGGTAAGGGCTCTGACATCCACCACCCTTAGGGTGCGTATTCGGTTGTGATCATTCTGGGAAGTTGTCCTCGCGGTACGGCCTGATCCGGTAGACCGTGTTCCATGACACGTGTGCAACTTTC
>NZ_JBIWML010000040.1:0-71580 GCF_044766665.1 Kitasatospora sp. NPDC101801 | reverse complement strand
CAACCGTGGTTCCCGTCCCCATCCACGACGCGAATCGTCGCGTTCGCTTCAACGTTCCTCCTTCACGAAATCAGCGCGGAAAATTCTCCGGACTGACAAACGATCACGACCGGAAGAAGCAGCGCCGACTTCTCCGAAACCACCACGCGATCACCCGGTCGGCGGCCCTCACCCGCCCACCGCCACCTTGCGGACAGGCGGGCCGTCCAGGAGAGCTGCCCAGGCATGCCGGGCGGGGTAGGAGATCCGGAGGATTTCGAAGCGGTGGCGATGGTCTGCGGTCCTGACGGTGAAGGACTCACCCGCGTAGCTGAAGCGGGTCACGCTCGCGTCCGCCCGCCGAGCAACGGTAACCAGGCCGACTTGTCCACAGGGCGGCCTCCCGGAAGGCGCTCGGCGCGATCGGCTCGGTGCCGACCGCTGCGAGCCCCCGTGCCCCGGACGTCACCGCGCCGCGCTGGACGCGGACCTGGCCGGCCCGGCCTGGTGGCGTGTCGACCGCCGCTGCGGCCGTCGGTCTCCGCCACACTTGTCGCCGTCCTGCCCACCGGCTCCGAGGAGGAATCGTTGAAGGTCATCGTCCCGCTCGCGCACCAGCCTGCGGCCGACGAGCTGCTCGGGCGCAGCCCGCTGGCCGCTCTCATCGGCGTACTTCTGGACGAGCACGTGCCCACCGAGTCCGCGTTCACCGCCCCGCTGAAGCTCGCCCGCCGGCTCGGCCGGGGCGACCTGGACGCGGGGGAGATCGCCGCGTACGACCCGTACCAGTTCACCGCGCTGTTCAAGGCCCAGCCCGCCCTGCACCGCTCCCCGGCCTGGATGGCCCGGCGCGTGCAACTGCTGTGCACGGCCCTGGTGGCACGCCACGACGGCGACGCCACCAAACTGTGGGAGGGCGCCCGCACCGGTGCGCAACTGCTCCGTCGCCTGGCCACCCTTCCCGGGTTCGGCGAGCAGAAGTCGCAGCTCTACGTTGCCCTGCTCGGCATGCACTACGGCGTGAGGCCCGAGGGCTGGCGGGAGGCCGCCGGAATCTACGGCGAGGGGTGGCTCGCGCGTTCCGATCACGGGTCATGACCGGCTGCGGATCGTGAACCCGAACGCGCCGGCCGGTAGTAACGGGGCGAGCCGAGGGGGTGGAGGCCCCCCGGCGGGCTCCGCGCCCCCACGCGCCGCACGACCAGGTCCCGGTTCACCCGCCTCGCCCAGTTCTCGCCGTTCACACATCCGCGTGACAGGCTCCTGCCCCCGGGCGCGCGGAGCCCGCCGGGCGGGCCGCAGCCGCCCGGGCGGGACCGCGGCACCGACGGCCGATTGCAGTAACGCTTCGTCAACTACCCGCAGGTAGGGGGGCCGCGGGCCCGGCGCCGTGCTGTAGAAGGGTGCGACCCCGTCACCAGCCGGGATTGCTCTCCCCCGTCACGAAAGTGTGCCCGTGAACCACCCACCCGTCGTCCAGATGCTGTCCGCCTCGCTCATGGTGCCCGATCCGCCCGAGGTCGAGGCCCACCTGGAGTACCTGACCACCGACCCCTACGCGGTGCGGCTGCTGTTCGGGGCCCGCTGCACGCTCGGCGAAACCCCGGTCGTGTGGGTGTTCGCCCGCCAACTGCTGGCCGAAGGCCTGGTCGCCGATGCCGGGCACGGCGACGTACGGGTACGGCCGCACGGCCCGGGACAGACGGCGGTGGAGCTGCGCTCACCCACCGGGTGCGCCGTGGTGACCATCGAGACCCGCGGCATCCGCACCTTCCTCACCGCCAGCCACCGAGCCGTCCCACCAGGAAGCGAAGACCTGCTGATCGACTGGGAGAGGGTCATCACCGGACTCCTCACACCACACCCCTGAGCGGCTCACACTGCCGAACTCCGGCTACCGAACGGAGCCGGTTCCTGGCCGCATGCGCCACCGACTCCCGCCAGGACACCGCCCACCACTACGCCGGGCTCACCGGGCACGGCCTGCCCGCCTGATCCACCACCACCGCAGGCCACGACGCGCACTACCGGGTACTGCCCGACGTCGTCGCGGCCGCCTAGGACTTGGAAGTCATCTCATTTGGATTTGTAGGCTGCTCGCGTGACGATCGTGGAGCGCCTGGTGCCGGATGAGTTGTGGGAGTTGTTCCAGCGGGTGGTGCCGGTGGTGCCGACCCGGCCGCAGGGCGGCGGCCGACGGCGCCACGGGGACCGGGAGGTGCTGGCCGCGATCGTGTTCGTCGCCACATCGGGCTGCACCTGGGCCCAACTTCCGCCCTGCTTCGGCCCGTCCGGGCCAACCGCCCACCGCCGGTTCGCGGAGTGGACCGCGGCCCGTGTCTGGGCGAAGCTCTACCGGCTGGTCCTGGACGAACTCGGCGCGCGGGGCGAGCTGGACTGGTCGCGGTGCGCGGTCGACTCGGTGAACATGCGTGCTGCAAAAAGCGGGATCTGACGGGTCCGAATCCTGTCGATCGGGGCAAGTTCGGGTCGAAGATCCACTTGCTCACCGAACGTACCGGTCTGCCCATTTCGCTCGCGGTCTCCGGCGTCAACCTGCACGACAGCCAGGCCCTGATCCCGCTCGTCGAGGCGATCCCACCGATCCGCTCACGCCGCGGGCCGCGTCGCCGCCGGCCCGGCAAGCTGCACGGCGACAAAGCCTACGACCACCGCTTCATCCGCTCCTACCTGCTACGACGGCAGATCACGCACCGCATCGCCCGCCGAGGCGTCGACTCCTCGGCCCGCCTCGGCCGACACCGATGGGTGATCGAGCGAACCGTCGCCTGGCCCGGCGGCTTCCGCCGACTCCACCGCCGCTACGAGCGCAAGGGCACCCACTTCGCAGCGTTCGCCACCATCGCCGCCACCCTCATCTGCCATCGCAGAATCACCAAATGAGATGACTTCTTACCGCCAGAGCGGCGAGATGGTCACGGACCTCACCGGAGCAGCTCGGCGACGCACGGCAGTCAGCGACTTGCCCAAGCCCGTCGCCGCCCGAGACCCGGCCAGCGCCTGGTGCCGACGGTGACTGTACATCTGGCACTTCATGGTCATCCCACCCCGTCGCCCGAACAACCGTCAGGGCTCTGGGATGAAGGCCGGCCCGATGCCCATCGCGGCAACGCCCTCGCGTACGGAGCGGTCGAACCGCTTGATCTCTGTCACGAGAACTTCCCAGGTGACGGGTGAGGTCCAGAAATCCGGCGTGAAGATGGAACCGACTCGCCAGCCGTCACCGGATTGCACGGTGCGGATAAGCCCCGGATCTGCCTGCATCGAATTCCTCGTGGCCAGCAGCCGGACTCTGAAGCCAGAGCGCCAGGTGGTACGCAAGCTCGGCCACGGGAAACATTTCCTCGGACCACACCACCCGACCTTGCTCCCAGATGGAGAGTTGCGCCTCGATGTCGAGGAGCAGCACCGCTAAGGGGGCTTCCTGCGGAGTGAGACCACGCCGCGGCAGATCCGACAGTCCAAAGTTCCGGCAGACGAACCGCACCGCCCATCCTTCCTGATCACGGTGACGTTGCACAGGGTCGCCACCTGTGGCTGGCCGTCCAGGATATCAAGCGACCTGTCCGACATGTGCGCATCCTGCATAGCCCTGGCGCAAGGCTGCTCATTGAGGCTGCCCGCACGCCAACCGATAGGCTGAACTGGACGGCTCCTCAGGGAGTTAGCGAAGGTCGGGAAGCTGGCCGTGCGGCCCGGATTTCGCCCGCATGAGGATGAGAATTGATGGGCGGCGACGAGATCCACGGAGAGTGATTTTCGCAGCTCAGCGAGCATGGCGCCGTATCGTTGCAGGTCAGCGGCTTGGCCGGGGAAAACTCCTAAAGCTGGTGTCGCAGGTTCGAATCCTGCATGGGGCACACCTGGCCGAGGGCCCCGGACCACCGCGTTCGGGGCCCTCGGCCGTCCCCGGGGCGGACGGCGCGGTCGGTCCGGGCCCAGCCCGTGCCCGGACGGGGGATGGCAGCTGCCTGACCCCGTGCTGCTCCGGCTGCTCCTGGCGGTGGTCTTCGGAGCGGCGTCGGCCGCCCTGGCGACGCTGGACCGGCGGGCTGGATGCACCGGGCCGGTGACCCGGCGACCGGAGTCGGTCAGCCCGCCGGCTGAGCGTCGGCGGCGGCGGTCAACTCGACGTCGGTGGACTTCAGGAAGCCGAGGCGGTGGCCGTAGCGGACCGGGTAGTAGGTGTCCTCGCCGGTCACCACGGCCCGTACGCCGTCGACGTCGTAGAAGGTGTCGCCCCGGACCGGGGTCTCGCTGAGCAGGGTGTACCGCTGCCCGGCCGGGACGGTCAGGTTCAGCGGGACGGGAGCGTGCGTGGCGGCGTCGTACCGGACCCCAGGGTGCCCGGCGTAGGCCGCCGGCTCCGGGAAGGCCCGACCGTACAGCGGGATGCTCGCGACGCCCGGGCGCGGTGCGGCCACGGGGCCGGGCCGGGGGTCGGCGGCGGCGTTCCGGCCGTCCGGGTTGGGGAACCAGCCCAGCACGCCGTCGTACCAGATCGCTGTCCAGTCGCCCCGCAGGTCGGCCACCACGTAGCTGCTGCCGGCCACCGCCTTGGCGCGGACGTCCGAGGCGGCGGTGGTGCCGCCGTTGATCAGCGGGGCGTCGGCGTCGGGGGAGGTGCGCAGCTGGACGAAGTTCTCCGGACGCGGGCCCACTTCGGCCACCGGTGGCTGGTTGCGGGCGTCGAACGGCGGGGCGATGACCACCTTGCCGCCGACCGAGGGCGAGCCGCCGGTGCCGGCGCGGATCGGTGCGCCGAGCAGGTCCATGTAGTGCGACCAGTCCCAGAACGTGCCCGGGTCCCAGTGCATCGGGGGCGCCGAGTCGACCGGTTTGGGGATCTCGTCGTGCCCGATGACGTGCTGACGGTCCAGCGGGATGCCGTACTTCGCGGCCAGGTACCTGGTCAGCTCGGCCGAGGAGCGGTAGAGCTGCTCGGAGTACCAGGTCGGCCGGTCGCCGTTCCGGCCGAGTGCCCAACCCTCGTGCTCCACACCGATGCTGTGCATGTTGAAGGTCCGGTTGCCGGTGTGCCAGGCGGTGTTCCCGGCGCCGACCAGCTGGGCGACCCTGCCGTTGTGGGCGCCGACCAGGTAGTGCGCGCTGGCCCCGGTGGCCGGGTCCCGGAAGGACGCGATGGTGTCGTCGTACGACGCCTCGGTGTCGTGGACGACGATGTACTCGATCCGCTGGCCGTCGCCCGGGCGGTCGGTGGCCGCGTAGTTGGCGCCGTCGGCCCAGGCTGCCCGGCAGTTCAGGGTCGCGGGGCAGGCCAGGTCCTCGGAGGTGCCGGGACGGGACGGCGCCGGGTGGTCGGCGGTGGGCCCGGCGTCGGCGGCCAGCCGGACGGTCTGGCCGTCCGCCGTGGTCCTGGCCGCGCCCCTGCGGACGGTCTCGAAGACCCGGTCGGCGAAGACGTTGCCGCCGGCGGCGGGTGCGGCCTGGCTGAACCGGACCACCGCGTTGTACCAGCCAGTCGGACCGCTGCCGAGCGAACCGCCGCTCTCCCGCTGGTACTTGGCGAGCAGTGCGGCGCCGCCCCGGATGCTCTGCCGCGGATCGGTGCGCAACTGCGCGGCCGGGCGCCCGAGCAGCGCGGCCGCCTCCGCCAAAGTCCCCGGGGCCGAACCGGCGCCGGGCGGTTCGGCGTTCGAACCCGAGGGGTCGGCCTGGGTCAGACCCATCACGTTGTAGTCGCCGGTGGTGCTCGGTTCGCCGTCGTGCGACTCCCAGCGGGTCTGCTGGTAGGCGACCGCCAGCAGCACGCCCGGCGGCACGTCGAACTCGGCGGCAGCGGCGGCGAACTGGCGCTGCCGGGCGGGCGAGCCGGGCGGCTCCGGGGCGGCCGAGGCGGCGATCGAGCACAGCGCCAGCCCGGTGCTCGCCGCGACCACGGCGGCGACGAAGCGGGACGGGCGGGACCGGCCGGGACCGCTCGGACGGCCGGCCGGCGTCCGGTCGTGCCGAGGTGCAGGGGTCAACGGAGTCAGCGGACCTTCCGGGGCCGATCCGGCAATCGGGCCGGCGCGTGTCGGACCTTCCGGTATCCCGGCCGTCGCTGCCCGCGCACGGAAGGCTGGGCCGACGCTAACACCCGACCGGCCGTCCACGACCGGCCGTCGGGGCGGAACGTGTCACGGGTCTGTCACAAGCCGGGCCGCCGCCGGGAGCTGACGGGGCGTCGGCTCCGGTCAGCGCCGGTGCTTGCCGCCGCCGACGGCCGGCTCCGGGTAGGGGATGCGCAGCTTGCGGGCCAGCGGGGCGACCGCCGCACCCGCACCGAGCGGACGGGCCAGCAGCAGCACCGAGACCAGCACCGCGAGCGGACCGGCCACCATCGCCGCCAGCGAGGCCGGTACGCCGCCGCCCAGCGCGGTGCCGAGCCGGCCGGTCAGCCAGTACGCGGCCAGCGCGCCCGGGGCGCAGGCCAGTGCCAGCGCCAGGTGGAGGGTGATCAGCCGCCCGCCGTCCAGGCCGCTGCGGATCCGGGCCCGGCGCCCGGCGCCGAGCTCCAGGGTGGCGTCGGCGGGCAGCGGGGCAGCGACGGCGGCCGCCTCCCGGCGCAGCCGGCGGCCGAGCGCGCGCCCGGTGATGGCCGCGCTGATCAGGACGGCGATGGTGTGGGCGCCCGCCATCCCGACGATGATCCAGCGGCTCGGCAGCACCAGGTAGGCGACCCAGGACAGCAGCACGTTGCTGCCGGAGGTGATCGTGGTGAGCCAGAACGGGGTCCTGGCGTCGCTCATCGCGTAGAAGCCGCGGGCCAGCGCGTACTGGGCGCAGAACGCGGGCAGGCCGAGCGAGAAGGCCATCAGGATCTGGGTGACCACGTCGATGTCCGCGAACGACACGTTCCCGTGCCCGTACGCCAGCGAGGCGATCGGGCCGGCCAGCGAGAGGAAGATCGCCGAGGCGGGGACGATCATCCCGGCCGAGCTCCGCAGGGTCTGCGCCAGCTCCCGGCCGACGTCCTCGAACCGGCCGGCCGTGACCGACCGGGACATGCTCGGCAGGATCGCGGTGACCAGTGAGACGGTGATGATGCCCTGCGGGACGATGAAGAGCAGGTAGGCGTTGTTGTAGGGAACGTAGCCCAGACCCTGCTCCAGGCCCTCCTGCTTCGCCAGGGCGCCCGCGCCGGTGGCCAGGTTGGTGATCAGCAGGAAGGCGACCTGGGTGACCACCACCAGCAGCAGCGCCCAGCCCGCCGCCCGCAGCGGGGTGGTCAGGCCGGAGCCGCGCCAGTCGAAGCGCGGGCGGTACCGGAAGCCGGAGGCCCGCAGCGAGGGCACCAGGGCCAGCGCCTGGACCAGGATGCCGAAGGCGCTGCCGAGCCCGATCAGCATGGTCGCGCCGGCCGAGACGTCCTTGGCGTCGGTGGCGTGCACGCAGATCGCCAGGTAGAGGCTGAAGACCGCGATCACCACGACGTTGTTGAGCACCGGGGCCCACATCATCGCGCCGAACCTGTCCCGCGAGTTGAGCACCTGGCCGAGCAGGCCGAAGAAGCCGTAGAACAGGATGGCCGGCAGGCAGTACCTGGCCAGCGCGATGGTCAGGTCGCGCTGGACGGCGTCGCCGGGGCCGTAGGAGATGTAGCTGTCCACGATCAGCGGGGCGCAGAAGAACGCCACCGCGGTGATCGAGACCAGGGCGACGCCACAGACCGTCAGCAGCCGGTTGGTGTAGGCGACGCCACGGTCCGCGTGCTGTTGCGCGGCGCGCACCAGCTCGGGGACGAAGACGGAGTTGAGCACGCCGCCGATCAGCATGATGAAGATCGTGTTCGGCAGCATGGTGGCCACCGCGTAGCCGTCGGCGATGGCGCGGGTGCCGAGTGCGGCGGTGATCACGCCGGCCCGGACGAAGCCGAGGGCCCGGGAGGTCAGCGAGCCGAGCGCCATGATCATGCCGTTGCGGGCGGTGGAGGCCGGCTTGGCGGCCTCCACGGGCGCGGTGGCGGGGGGTGCGGCCGGTGGCGGCGGGACCGGGGGGTACGGCAGCCGGGGGGTGGGCACCTGGTGGCCGAGCTGGACGGTGGGCTGCCCGCCGGGGGCCGGCTGGTCGTCGGCTATCGGCCGCAGCGACATGGTGGGCGGGTCGCCGTACGGGCCGGCGGGCCCGTCGGTCGCGTGCGTGTTCATTCGCCCCCCATCGCTCGGTGCCTGGGCAGTGGACGTGCGGTTGCGGTGTTGCGACTGCCCGGCCCGGTCGGGTGCAGGCACACCCGGCGGCAGCAGTCTGCCTCACCACGGCACTCGGTGGGGAGATCCGTGCCGTGTGCCGGACGTCTCCCGGCCTGGCGGGAGGTGTGTGGCCGCCCGTCCCGGTCTGCCGTGAACCGGGTGGTTGATCCCGATTTCTCCGGTGTGGCGGGGGAGTGAATCGGTTGAGGGGCCCCTGCCCCTTCCCTTCCGGAGTGTCGGCCGAACCGGGATGTGACGCTTCTCACTGACCGTCAGCTCGGCGGGTGGGCGCCGTGAGCGGGTCGTCGGCACGGTCGGGGCCGGTGGTCTGTTCGAGGTCCGGCGCCGTGATCGGGCCGACGGCCAGGACGCGCTGGATCCGCGGCCTGGTCCGCCAGTCCACCCGGCGGACGTCCTGTGACAGGGCGCCCGGGCGCCAGAGTTCGACGGCCAGCGTGACGGCGCCGACCACCAGGGCGGCGGTCAGCCAGCCGGCCGGCACGTCGCTCGGCCAGTCCGCGCCGAGCGCGACCCTGGTCCAGCCGACCGCGAGCACGGCGAGCCCGGCGACGGTGCAGGCCACCGCCCGGCCGGCCCGGTTGGCCCGGGGCCAGACCAGGATCACCAGCGCGGCGCAGCTGACGGCGGAGGCGAGGGCGTGGCCGGACGGGAACGAGTGCCCGTCGGCCTGGGTGGCCTGGGCGGCGAAGTGCGGGCGGTCCCGGCCCATCCCCTCCTTGCCGAGCTGACCCGCCAGCCAGCCGGTGAGTATCAGGGCCCCGGCCCAGCCGCCGAGGGTGCGGGCGCCGATCGCCCAGAGCCAGAGCGCGGCCAGCCCCAGCAGTGCCCGCATGGTGACGGTGCTGCCGATGTCGCCGAGGGTCTGCATGGCCGCCGTCCAGATGGTGTGCCGGACCGCGTAGCCGTGCAGCAGGTCCACCGCCCGCCGGTCGAACCGGGCCAGCGGGCTCCAGTGCGACGCCACCAGGGCCGCCAGGCCGCCGAGCAGCACGGCGGAACCGAGCACCAGGGCCGAGCAGACCAGCAGGCGCTGCCGTCGGCGGGCGGCGGCGGAGGCCGACCCGGGAGCGGCGTGGATGCCGTCGATGGGCGGGTACATGGCAGACACCTTCCCAGGGCGAGCGGTGGATCCGGCCCCGGACCGATCGCGATTTGGCATCTTTTGTGGGGAGAAGCTGCGGATGCCCGTCGTTGTTCGTTGACGGAGCGCGGGGCGCCGACCGGCCACTCCGGGTCGCCGGCGGCTCACCGAGCGTTCATGATCGCGGGTGAAAAGTCGCAGGATACTGCATCCGGAGAAGAAACTGGGTGAGTTGGGAATCTTGTCCGAATTCTGTGCGTTGGATCGTTACGTGTGAGCCTCCGGGAGGCCCGCACCCCTTTGCCCCGGCTGACACCTGGCGGGGCGAGATCCGAAGACCGGCACCAGCAGCAAGGGAGCAAGCATGGCCACTCGTGCCGTCGTTCGCGACAGGGCCGACCGGACTCGCGCGGCCCGCCCGAACAACCTTGAGGCCGACCGCGACCTCGTCGGTATGTACCTCGACGAGATCGCCAGGACGCCGCTGCTCGACGCCGCCGAGGAGGTCGAGCTCTCGCTGCGGATCGAGGCCGGGGTCTACGCCCAGCACCTGTTGGACCAGGGCACGCTGCCCAAGGGCGCGAAGCGGGAGGAGCTGGAGGCGATAGCCGAGGACGCCGAGCGCGCCAAGGACGTCTTCATCAGGTCGAACCTCCGGCTGGTGGTGGCGGTGGCCCGGCGTTACCCGCGCAGCGGTCTCCCGCTGCTCGACCTGATCCAGGAGGGCAACGCCGGTCTGGTCCGGGCGGTCGAGAAGTTCGACTACGCGAAGGGGTTCAAGTTCTCCACCTACGCGACCTGGTGGATCCGGCAGGCGATCACCCGGTCGATAGCCGACCAGTCCCGTACCATCCGGCTCCCCGTCCACCTGGTGGAGGAGCTCGGCCGGATCCGGCGGGTGCAGCGCGAAAAGGCGAAGGAGCTGGGCCGCGAGCCCGACCCGGCCGAGGTGGCCGCCGAGCTGGACACCACGGAGCAGCGCGTCAAGGACGTGCTCGACTGGGCCCGCGACCCGGTCAGTCTGAACATGGCGGTGGACGACCAGGGCGAGACCCAGTTCGGTGACCTGGTCGAGGACACCGGCGCCGTCTCGCCGGAGGACGCCGTGATGGTCATGCTCCGCCGGGAGGAGCTGGACGACCTGATCGGCCGGCTGGACGACCGCACCGCCTCGATCATCCGGTCCAGGTACGGGATGGAGGACGGCCGTGAGCGCACACTCACCGAGGTGGGCAAGCAGCACGGGCTGACCAGGGAGCGGATCCGGCAGATCGAGAAGCACGCGCTGGCGGAGCTCAAGAAGATCGCCGACCACGCGGGCTTCGAAGCCGCCTGAGCCGGCTCGACACCGACGGACCTGGTCGGGGCTTCGGCCCCGACCAGGTCCGTCGCCGTGGCGGCCTAGGCTGGAGGGGATCGGTCGCGGATGTGAGAGGGAGTGGGTGCGGTGCCGGAGCAGCAGCCCGAGCAGCGGGAGCCGGAGCAGCCGGGGCAGGATGCCGGGCCGAGGCCGAAGCCGAAGCTGGTCTTCGACGACCCCTTCGACCGGCAGACCAGTGACGACACCGACCAGGGCTGGGGCGGTGCGGGGGAGAGCGCGGGGCGCGGGATCGACTGGTACCGGAGTCAGCGGCCGCCGCACCACGGGGGGTAGCGGGACGGCGGCCGGGTGCGGGGCCGGCGGGGGTGGGTCAGCGGGAGCGGGTCAGCGCTGGCGGACCAGGGCGTCGCGGATCTCGGTGAGCAGCTGGACCTCCTTGGCCTCCGCCTCGGCGGCCGCGTCGGCCGGGGTCTTGTACTTGGCCATCAGGCGCTTGGTCGGGACGATCAGGATGAAGTACACCACCGCAGCGGTGATCACGAAGCTGAGCACGGCGCTGAGCACCGAGCCCCACAGGATGAAGATGCCGGAGGTGACCTTCCCGGCGGCGTCCACCGCGCAGGGGCCCTTCAGACAGGACGAGTAGGCGGCCAGGTCCTTGGTGCCGAACACCCCGACCAGCGGGTTGATGACTCCGTCGACGAAGGCGTTGATGACGCTGGTGAAGGCCGCGCCGATGACGACGGCGACGGCGAGATCGATGACATTGCCGCGGAGCAGGAATTCCTTGAAGCCCTTCATGCCGCGCTGAACGATGCCGGGCCCGATCGGTCACGGGTGAACTTCCCCGCGCGGAGTTGACGCCTCGTCGACTACGAGGGCGGAGCCGTGCCGGGGCAGCGAGGCGCGACGGCGGCCTCGGTGGTCACCGTGGGGGACGAGGCCGGGGGTGCCGAGCCGGGCCGGAGCGGGCCCGCGGCGAGGGCGGTGGCCGCGGCGAGCAGACTGGTGGCGAGCAGGCCCGGGCGGTGCCGGACGGCCCGCTGGAGCCGGTGCCGGCCACCGGCACCGCGGCGGATCGGTGGGAAGACCGGGACCACCTGGCGGGGCGGGACCGACGAGGCCGCCCGGGGCACCGTGGCGCGGGCGTGCAGGGTGTGCAGGGGGGTCATGGGGCACCGCCTCCGATCGGGGCGCGTCGTCGGGGAACGACGCGGGATCAGCGTGCGGGCCGGCCGCGCCCGGTGGTGCGACCGGGCGCAACCCTGTGGACAACCGGGGGCTGTGGACGACGCGGGTCACCCACAGGGCTGTGGAAAAGCCGGATGGCCCGGCCCCGCACCGAGGTGCGGGGCCGGGCCATCCGGAACAGCTGTGGTCAGCCGGTCGACGCCGGGGCGGACGACGACGAGCTGGTCGAGGCCGCCGGAGCAGGCGTCGAGGCGGCCGGGGCCGAGGACGTCGACGAGGTCGAGGAGCTCACCGAGCTGCTCGACGACGAGCGGCTGTCGGTGCGGTAGAAGCCGGAGCCCTTGAAGACCACACCCACCGCGGAGAAGACCTTGCGAAGCCGTCCCTGGCACTCCGGGCACGTGGTCAGCGCGTCGTCGCTGAACTTCTGCACCGCCTCCAGGCCGGTCCCGCACTCGGTGCACTGGTACTGGTACGTGGGCACTTGTCTTCCTCCTGCACTTCCCCCTGGCACTCTCGCCTGATGAGTGCTAACGATCCTCAATGATGCGGCATTCCGGGTAATCAGTCCAGCGCCGCAGGTGTGAGAACGGACGCCTGCCCGCTGCCGAGCGTCCCGCCCCGGGCCACGGTACGGCTCGGGGTGCTCGGCGGGACCAGCAGCCGACGCAGTGTCAGCAGGGCGACCAGGCCGAGCCCGGAGCCCACCACCGGCACCAGGAACCCGCCGGAGGCGCCGTGCCGGTCGATCAGCACGCCGGCCACCGTGGAGCCGGTCGCCAGGCCCAGGCCGATGGCGCCGGTGAGCCAGGTGAAGGCCTCGGTCTTGGCACCGTCCGCGACCAGGGTCTCGACCAGGGTGTAGCCGGTGATCAGGGTCGGGGCGATGGCCAGGCCGCAGAACAGCGCGGCGACCGCCAGCGCGGTCAGGTTGGGCATCGCCCACAGGGTGGAGCAGCCGAGCACCAGCAGGGCGTAGCAGCCGAGCATCCGCTGCCGGGCGGAGTGCCGCCAGGCGATCAGCCCGTACAGCGCGCCGGCCAGCATCGAGCCGCCGGCGAAGACGCCGTAGACGATGCCGTTCATCCCCTCCTGGCCGGTGCTCCGGGCGAAGGCGGTGATCGAGACCTGCATGGCCCCGAAGATGGTGCCGACGCCGAGGAAGGAGCCCGCCAGCAGCCGGACGCCGGGGGAGGCGAGGGCCGAGGCGCGCTTGACCCCGGCGGTGCCGGGGTGCCGGGCGGGTGCGGTGGAGCGCTGGGCCGCGAAGGCCAGACCGCCGGCCACGGTGAGGGCGGCCTCGGCGATCAGGCCGACCGAGGGGTTGAGGGTGGTCGCGACGGTGCCGGCCAGCACCGGGCCGATCACGAAGGTGAACTCGTCGGTGACCGACTCGAAGGCGAAGGCCGTGTTCAGCGTGGCCGGGGAGTCGGAGAGCCGGGAGACCCAGCGGGCCCGGACCATCGCGCCGATCTGCGGCACGCTCGCCCCGGCGGGCGCGGCGGCCAGGAACAGCGCCCAGACCGGTGCCTGGCCGACGGCCAGCGCGATCAGGGCGCCGACCGAGAGCGCGTGCACGACGATGCTCGGCAGCAGCACGGCGGACTGCCCGTAGCGGTCGGCCAGCCGGCCGGTCTGCGGGCCGATCAGGGCCTGGGCGACGGCGGAGACCGCCGCGACCAGACCGGCCGTGCCGTAGGAGCCATGGGTGTCCAGCACCAGCAGCACGATGCCCAGACTGAGCATCGCGTAGGGGAGCCGGGCCGCGAAGGCGGGTGCCAGGAAGGTCCAGGCACCGGGGGTGCGGAGCAGTGCTCCGTACCCGACGCGGGTGGGGTTGTCGACCGTTCGGCGGGCCGTCACGGTGGGTTTCCTTCTGCTGCCTGGTAGCGCGGAAGGGGTTGGGAGACCCCGACGGCGCCGAGAGTCGTCCTCTCGCGCGTCGACCGGGGTGATACCGGGTCCGGCTGGCCGTCTCGGAAGCGGGGCCAGGGGGCAGGAACTGCTGCGGACCGCGGCCGCCGAGCGGTCGCGCCAACTCTGCTTCAGGCAGATGTTGCGGATGTGTCAGTTGATACCAGAGCTTTGTCCGTCATCCTACGGGTCGAACGGGCGACTCGCCCAGCGAACCGAAGGTGAACGTCGCGCAAAACACACGGACTACCGCCCGCGCAGCCATCCCGCCAGCTTTCCGCCCTGGTCGACCGCGCGCAGCCGGCGCTCGGCCGCCTCGCTGACCTCCTCGGTGGTGACCACCAGCAGCTCGTCCAGCGGCCGGAGCACGGTGGTGCGGTCGGGGACGAAGCTGCTGCCGTCGCGCACCACCAGGGTGACGGCGGCGCCGGCCGGCAGCCGGAGCTCGCTGACCTCGACGCCCGCCATCCGGGAGTCGGCCGACAGCGAGACCGAGAGCAGCTGGCCGTGCAGGCGCTCCAGCGGGGCGGACTCGATCCCGAGGTCGTGGCCGAGCGAGCCCTCGGAGATCCGCAGCCACTTGGCGACCAGCGGCAGGGTGGGGCCCTGGAGCAGGGTGAACACCACCACCAGGATGAAGACGATGTTGAACACCTCGCGGGCCAGCGGCGCCTGCGCGACCAGCGGGATGGTGGCCAGCACGATGGGCACCGCACCGCGCAGCCCGGCCCAGCTGAGCAGGGCCTGCTCGCGCCAGGGCAGCCGGAACGGCGTCATCGACAGCAGCACCGAGGCGGGCCGGGCGAGGAAGACCAGCACGGCGCCGATCACCAGGGCGGGGACGATCGCGCTGCCCATGCTGGCGGGCGTGCAGAGCAGGCCGAGCACCACGAACATGCCGATCTGCCCGATCCAGGCCAGCCCGTCCGCGAAGCCGCGCACCGCCGGGCCGTGCGGGAGCTTGGAGTTGCCGAGCACCAGCGAGGCGACGTAGACCGCGAGGAAGCCGGAGCCGTGCAGCAGCGCGCCGCCCGCGTACGCGCCGACCGCCAGCGACATCACCGCGATCGGGTACAGGCCGGAGGAGGGCAGCGCCATGTGCCGGACGGCGTACGCGCCGAGCTTGCCGACCGCCAGGCCGACCGCCGCACCGATCGCCAGCTCGGCGATGATCGTGCCGACCAGCACGTACCAGGAGTCCAGCGGTCCGCTGGTGGCGAAGGCCAGCACCAGGATCACCACGGGGGCGTCGTTGAAGCCGGACTCGGCCTCCAGCAGGCCGGTCAGCCGGGACGGCAGCGGGACGGTGCGCAGCACCGAGAAGACCGCCGCCGCGTCGGTGGAGGAGACGATCGCGCCGAGCAGCAGCGAGGTGCGCCAGTCGAAGTCGGCCAGGTAGTGCGCCCCGGCCGCGGTGACCGCGACGCTGACCGCGACGCCCACCGTGGCCAGCGCGGTGGCGGCCGGCATCACGGGTTTGATGGACCGCCAACTGGTCTTCAGGCCACCCTCGGTGAGGATCACCACCAGCGCGGTGTAGCCCAGCACCTGGGTCAGCGCGGCGTTGTCGAACTCGATGCCGAGACCGTTCTGGCCCAGGGCGACGCCGATGCCGAGGTAGATCAGCAGGCTGGGGAGGCCGGAGCGGGTCGAGATGCGCACCGCGACCACCGCGACCAGCAGGACCACGGCGGCTTCGAGCAGAAAGCGGTTCAGGTCGTCGACAGTCACGCAGTGGCACCTCGGGAGAGTGAGGGGGCGGGCTGATGGGGCGTCTGAAGGCAGCGTCCACCCGGGGACCTGACGGTCCGTCGGCCGGAATCGTTACCGAGTCTAACATTTTACCTGTTCTTTTACATCCGGCCGACCAGCTTCCGCTCAGCTTGGCCCGGTAGGGTCCACCTGACCCGACGTGGGCGCCCCCGGGTGCGGCCCCCTCGGCCGGTGCGCCCTAATGTGGTGGTCTGTCACGGCCGCCCGTCTCCCAGCCAAGGACTCAACCAGATGCCCCGCTCGAAGAGGTTCCGGCGCGCTCGTCTGTTCGTGCTCGTGCTGGTCGTGGTGTTGATCGCGGGTACGGCGGGCGCCGGGTTCTTCGCCGTGCAGACCGTCCGGTCCTCCTTCCCGGTGGTCGAGGGCAGCGTCAAGGTGGCCGGGATGACCGCGCCGGCGGACGTGAAGCGGGACGGCAACGGGATCCCGCAGCTCTACGCCGACAGCTCCGAGGACCTGTTCCGGGCCCAGGGGTACGTCCAGGCGCAGGACCGGTTCTGGGAGATGGACGTCCGACGGCACGTCACCGCCGGTCGGCTGTCCGAGATGTTCGGCTCCGGCCAGGTCGAGACCGACTCGTTCCTGCGCACCATGGGCTGGCGCCGGGTGGCCCAGGAGGAGTACGACAGCAAGCTCTCCGACGACACCAAGAAGTACCTGAAGGCGTACAGCGAGGGCGTGAACGCCTGGCTGGCCGAGCACCCCGGCGGCAGCTCGGCCTCGATCGAGTACTCCCTGCTCGGCGCGGTGAACGGCGACTACAAGCCGGAGCAGTGGGACCCGGTGGACTCGGTCTCCTGGCTCAAGGCGATGGCCTGGAACCTCTCCGGCAACATGCAGGAGGAGATCGACCGCTCGCTGCTGGCCCAGGACTTCAGCCCGGAGAAGATCGACCAGCTCTACCCGGCCTACCCGTACGACCGCAACGGCACCATCGTGAAGACCGGCAAGGTCGGCGCCGACGGCGCCTACCAGCCGGCCGACGGGACCGCCGCACCGAGCACCGGGGCGGCCACCACCCAGAGCCGGGCCGGCAGCGAGGCGCTGCTCAAGGACGTCGCGGACCGGATGGCCACGCTGCCGCAGCTGCTGGGCCGTCCCGGTCAGGGCATCGGCTCCAACTCCTGGGTGGTCGGCGGGCAGTTCACCACCACCGGCAAGCCGCTGATGGCCAACGACCCGCACCTCGGCCCGTCGATCCCGTCGGTCTGGTACCAGATGGGCCTGCACTGCCGCAGCGTCGGCCCGGCCTGCCAGTTCGACACCGCGGGCTACACCTTCGCCGGGATGCCGGGCGTGGTGATCGGCCACAACCAGAACATCTCCTGGGGCTTCACCAACCTGGGCGCCGACGTGACCGACCTCTACCTGGAGAAGGTCACCAGCCCGGAGACCTACCTGGTGGACGGCCGGCAGAAGAACTTCGAGACCCGCAAGGAGACCATCAAGGTGGCCGGCGGTGAGGACCGCACCATCGTGGTGCGCACCACCGACCGGGGCCCGCTGATCTCCGACAAGAGCACCGAGCAGCAGAACGTCGGCAAGTACGCCCCCGCCGACAACGCCCCGGACCGGGCGGCCGGTTACGGCGTCGCCCTGCAGTGGACGGCGCTGATCCCCGGGAAGACCATGGACGCGGTCTTCAAGCTGGACCGGGCCGCCGACTGGGACGCCTTCCGGGCCGCCGCAGCCGACTTCGCGGTCCCCGCGCAGAACCTGATCTACGCCGACACCAAGAACAACATCGGCTACCAGGCCCCCGGCATGATCCCGCAGCGCACCAAGGGCGACGGCCGCTACCCCGCGCCGGGCTGGGACTCCTCGTACGGCTGGAAGGCCGAGCCGATCCCGTTCAAGTCGCTGCCGTACAGCTTCAACCCCTCGGCCGGGTACATCGTCACCGCCAACCAGGCCGTGGTGGACCAGAAGTACGGCTTCCTGCTGACCAAGGACTGGGAGTACGGCACCCGGGCCAAGGAGATCACCGACCAGATCACCGACCGCCTGAAGAACGGCGGCAAGATCTCCCCCGACGACATGCGGGTCATGCAGCTGGACAACACCAGCGTGATGGCCAAGACCCTGGTGCCGCTGCTGCTCAAGGTCCGGATCGACGACCCGTACGTGCGGGAGGCCCAGGACCTGCTGAAGGACTGGAACTTCCACCAGGACGCCGACTCGGCCGCCGCCGCCTACTACAACGCGGTCTGGCGCCAGCTGCTCACGCTCGCCTTCGGGCAGAAGTTCCCGGCCGGGCTGCGGGTCGAGGGCGACTGCCTGCTGGTCCGTCAGAAGCGCGACTCCACGCTGCCGGACGACGACCTCAACCCGGCGCCGCCGGTCACCGTCTGCGGCACCCGCGACCCGGGGCAGGCCCAGCCGGACGGCGGGGACCGCTGGACCGAGGTGGTGCGCACCCTGCTCGACCAGCCGGACAGCCCCTGGTGGGAGTACAAGGACGCCAACCACCAGACCCAGAAGGGTCTGGGGAAGCTGCTCGCCGAGTCGCTCAAGAACGCCCGGCAGGAGCTGACCGCCAAGCTCACCAAGGACATCTCGACCTGGACCTGGGGCCGGCTGCACACCTTGACGCTCACCGAGCAGACCCTCGGCAAGGACGACTCCTCGATCGCCTCCGGGCTGGTGCACCGGCTGCTGAACCGGGGTCCGTACCAGCTCTCCGGCGGCACCGCGGCGGTCAACGCGGCGGGCTGGAACGCGGCGGCCGGCTACCAGGTGGACTGGGTGCCCTCGATGCGGATGGTGGTCGACCTGAGCAACTTCGACGCCTCGCACTGGATCAACGTGGGCGGCGCCTCCGGGCACGCCTTCCATGACAACTACAACGACCAGACCGCGCTCTGGCTGAAGGGCGACCTGCTGCCCTGGGCCTGGTCGGCGGAGGCGGTCGAGCAGGCCACCAAGCACAAGCTGGTGCTCACCAGCGGGTAGCGCCTCTCCTCCGGGTCACGTCGGGCGGCTCAGCGGCTCAGCCGGTGCACGCCGGACGGGGTGACCGCGGCGTGCACCGGCAGGTCGTGCGGCTCGGCCGGCACGGTGTCCAGCAGTTCGGTGTCGTACAGCAGGGTGGCCAGCAGCGGCTCGGCCCGACGACGGGTCAGCCGGGCCAGCACCCGGTCGTAGGAGCCGCCGCCGCGGCCCAGCCGGATGCCCAGGCGGTCCACCGCGAGGCCGGGCAGCAGGACCAGGGCGGCCTCGCAGACCGCGTCCGGGCCGAGCCGGGGGCCGGTCGGCTCCAGCAGCCCGCGGGCGGCCGGGGCGAGCGACTCCGGGCCCCGGTACTCGGCCCAGTCCAGGTCGTTGTCGGGCAGCAGGACGGGCAGCAGCACCCGGACCCCGTCCGCCCGCAGGGCGTCCAGCAGCGGCCGGGTGCCGGGCTCGGCGCCGACCGAGACGTACGCCGCCACGGTCTGGCCCGCCCGCGCGAGCGACCCGGCGTGCGTGGCCAGCCGGGCGGCCGCGTGCTCCCGCCGTTCGGGGGACAGTTCACGCCGTTCCGCGAGGAGGCGTGACCTCAGACCGGCTTTGTCGTTGTGCACTGGATACTCCTTGGTCCCGCTCCGGCCGGGTGGCCCGCCCGCACTCCGCGGCGAGCGGCGGCTGCCCGGTGCACAGAGCCTGACATGCGGAAGGCACCGGATGTCCACCCCGTTCCTGGTCCAGGCGCTGGCCGTGCTGAGCGCCCCGGCGCTGGGCGCCGTCGTCCTGACGGGTGTTCGGCTGCGCCGACGCGCCACCGACGCCGAGACCCGGGAGGCCGCGCTCCGGCTCAGGGTCGACGAGCTGACCGCCGAGCGGGACGTGCTCCAGCGCACCGCCTCCTGCGACCCGCTCACCGGGGTGTGGAACTACCGGCACCTCCAGCTCACCCTGGACCGCGAGGTGGAGCGGGCCCGCCGGGTCGACCCGGGCGCCGTGCCACGGCCGTTGGCGCTGCTGATGGTGGAGATCGCGGGCTTCGAGGCGGTGGTCGCCGAGCACGGCCGGGCCCGGGGCAACGCGATACTGCGCGACCTCGCGCAGCGGCTGAGCGTGGAGATCCGGCGCTCGGACACCCTGGGCCGGTACGGCGGCGAGGAGTTCCTGGTGGTGCTGCCCGACACCGGCCTGGACGGCGCGGTGCAGGTGGCCGAGCGGCTCTGCTGGACGGTCCGCAGACACCAACTGCTCGACTGGTCCCCGGCCGGGACCGAACCCGGCCGGGTGTCCGGGCGGAACGGCCTGACCGCGTCGGTCGGGATCGCCGTGCTGCCGGAGGACGGTGCGCATGCCGCCCTGTTGCTGCGCGCCGCCGACCGCGCGCTCGGTGCGGCGCGCGCCGGGGGCGGTGACTGCTGGCGTGGGGCGGCCGAGTTGACCGGCCCCGGGGCGTCCGAGGACGGTCCGGCGGTGGCCGTGGCGGAGGCGGTGGAAAAGCCCGGTAATCTGTCGCCCGGTGCCGAAGAGGTCTCCCTCACCTCCGCCGGGACCGCCCACTCGACGGCCGCCGTGGCTGCTGGACACGACACGGGCCCCTGATCAGCTGTTCGGTTTCATCGCTGGTTAACCCTGCCCTCAGCCCGGTGGAACCCCGCCTCAGTAAGGTCTGAAGCATGACGACGAAGACTCGCCTCCCTGTCACCAAGGCCGTGGTGCCTGCCGCCGGGTTGGGGACCCGGTTCCTCCCCGCGACCAAGGCCACCCCGAAGGAGATGCTGCCGGTCGTCGACAAGCCCGCGATCCAGTACGTCGTCGAGGAGGCCTCCGCGGCCGGCCTCTCCGACATACTGATGGTCACCGGCCGCAACAAGCGCGCTCTCGAGGACCACTTCGACCGGGCCTACGAGCTGGAGGAGCTGCTCGCTCGTAAGGGTGACAAGGACAAGCTCCGCCGGGTCCAGGAGTCGGTGCAGCTGGCCAACATGCACTACGTCCGGCAGGGCGACCCGAAGGGCCTCGGCCACGCGGTCTCGGTCGCCGAACAGCACGTCGCGGGCCAGCCGTTCGCGGTCCTGCTCGGTGACGACCTGATCGACCCGCGCGACCCGCTGCTGTCCCGGATGATCGAGGTCCAGCAGGAGCTCGGCGGCTCGGTGGTGGCGCTGATGGAGGTCGAGCCGGAGCAGATCCACCTGTACGGCTGCGCCGCGGTCAAGCCGAACGGCTTCGGCGAGGACGTGTTCCGGGTCACCGACCTGGTGGAGAAGCCGGACACCGCCGAAGCCCCGTCCAACTACGCGGTGATCGGCCGTTACATCCTCGACCCGGCCGTCTTCGACGTGCTGCGCGACACCCCGCCCGGCCGGGGCGGCGAGATCCAGCTGACCGACGCGCTGCGCGAGTTGGCGACCCGGGACGAGACCGGCGGCGGCCCGGTGCACGGCGTGCTCTTCAAGGGCCGCCGGTACGACACCGGCGACCGCGCGGACTACCTTCGCGCTATCGTCCGTCTGGCGTGCGAACGTGATGACCTGGGCCCGGACTTCCGCTCCTGGCTCAAGGAGTTCGTCGCCACGGAGATGCAGAGCTGACCAGAAGGCGAGTGTGGGCGATGACCGGGACGACTTCGGATTCCTGCTGCGAAGAGACCCCGGCGCCGCCGCGCATGTGGAGCGTGGACGAGCATCTGGCGGACGTCCTGTCAGATGTCGTCCCGCTCCCGGCGATCGAGCTCCAGCTGCTCGACGCCCAGGGCTGCCGGCTGGCCGAGGACGTCGACTCCGAGGTCGACCTGCCGCCTTTCGACAACAGCTCGATGGACGGCTACGCGGTCCGCACCGCCGACACCACCGGGGCCACCGGGCCGTACCCCTCGGTGCTCACCGTGGTCGGCGAGATCGCGGCCGGTGCGGCCGAACTCCCCAAGGTGGGCCCCGGGCAGGCCGCCCGGATCATGACCGGTGCGCCGATGCCGCCCGGCGCCGAGGCGGTCGCCCCGGTCGAGTGGACCGACGGCGGCACCGGCACCGGTGAGGCCGCCGACGCGATGACCGCCGCGCCCGCGGGCGGCGCCGAGGAGGTCCGGGTGCTCCGCCCGGTCGCCGAGGGCGCGCACATCCGCCGCCGGGGCAGCGACCTGTCGGCGGGGGAGCGGGTGCTGGAGGCGGGCGCGCTGCTCGGCCCCACCCAGCTCGGCCTGCTGGCCGCGATCGGCCGGGCCACCGTCCGGGTCCGCCCCCGTCCCCGGGTGGTGGTGCTCTCCACCGGCAGCGAGCTGGTGCAGCCCGGCGAGCCGGTGGGCCCCGGCCAGATCTCCGACTCCAACAGCTTCACCCTCACCGCCGCCGCCCAGGACGCCGGGGCGATCGCCTACCGGGTCGGCGGCGTGCCGGACGACGCGGCGGTGCTCCGCGCGGTGCTGGAGGACCAGCTCGGCCGGGCCGACCTGATCGTCACCAGCGGCGGGGTCAGCGTCGGCGCGTACGACGTGGTCAAGGAGGTCTTCGCCGAGTACGGCGAGGTCGACTTCCGGCGGCTGCGGATGCAGCCCGGCAAGCCGCAGGGCTTCGGCCGGATCCAGGGCACCCCGCTGCTCGCCCTGCCGGGCAACCCGGTCAGCTCGTACATCTCCTTCGAGCTGTTCGTCCGGCCGGTGATCCGCACCATGATGGGCGCCCCCGACGTCCACCGGCCGGTGGTCCGGGCGGTCTGCACCGGCGAGCTGCGCTCGCCGGCCGGGCGGCGCCAGTACCTGCGCGGCTGGTACGCGGACGGCGAGGTGGCGCCGGTCGGCGGCGAGGGCTCACACCTGGTCGGCGCGCTGGCCCGGGCCAACTGCCTGATCGTGGTGCCCGAGGAGGAGACCTCGGTGGCGGCCGGACGCACCGTCGATGTGGTCCTTCTCACGGGCTGACCGGGGCGGGGTTGTACGGTAGCGCGGTACTTGACCCGTGCCACCGTGGAGTCCCCTTGTCCGAAACACCGCGTCTCACCCACGTCGACGAGACCGGCGCCGCCCGGATGGTCGACGTCTCCGAGAAGGCCACCACCGTCCGGACGGCCGTCGCCGCCGGCCGGGTCCGGGTGGCCCCCCGGGTGATCGAGCTGCTGCGCGGCGAGGGCGTCCCCAAGGGCGACGCCCTCGCGGTGGCCCGGATCGCCGGGATCATGGGGGCCAAGAAGACCCCGGAGCTGATCCCGCTCTGCCACCCGATCGCGATCTCCGGCGTCACCGTCGAGCTCACGGTGGCCGACGACGCGGTGGAGATCACCGCCACCGTGCGGACCGCCGACCGGACCGGCGTCGAGATGGAGGCGCTGACCGCCGTCGCGGTGGCCGGGCTCACCGTGATCGACATGGTCAAGGCCGTCGACAAGGGCGCCACCATCGAACACGTCCGGGTGCTCAGCAAGACCGGCGGCAAGAGCGGCGACTGGACGGCCTCGTCATGAGGGCGCTCGCCGTCACCGTCTCCAACCGGGCCTCGGCCGGGGTGTACGAGGACCGGGGCGGCCCGCTGGTCGCCGAGGGCCTGCGGGCGATGGGCTTCGCCGTGGACGGGCCGCAGGTGGTCCCGGACGGCGAGCCGGTGGAGGCCGCCCTGCGGGCCGCGGTGGCCGCCGGGTACGACGCGGTGGTCACCACCGGCGGCACCGGCATCTCGCCGATGGACCTCACCCCGGAGATGACCGCCCGGGTGATCGACCGTCAGATCCCCGGCATCGCCGAGGCGATCCGGGCGTACGGCCGGGAGAAGGTGCCCACCTCGGCGCTGTCCCGGGGCCTGGCCGGGCTGGCCGGCCGGACCCTGATCGTCAACCTGCCGGGCTCCACCGGCGGGGTCAGGGACGGGCTGGCGGTGCTGGCCCCGCTGCTGCCGCACGCGGTGGACCAGCTCGGCGGCGGCGACCACCCGCGGCCCGCCGGCTCGGGCGGGCCCGCCGGGACCGACCATGGGGGTGCGTCCTGAACGCCTCCTGGCAGGTCGAACTCCTGGACGGGGACGTCGCGTTGCGCCCGATCCGGGTCCGCGACCAACGCTCCTGGCAGGAGGTCAGCCAGCGCAACCGGGACTGGCTGCGCCGCTGGGAGGCCACCGTCCCGCCCGCCGGTTCCGGCCGGGCCGGAGTACCCCGGCCGACCTTCCGGCAGATGGCCCGCTACCTCCGGCACGAGGCGGCGGCGGGCCGGATGGTGCCGTTCGTGGTGCTGCACCGGGGCCGCCTGGTCGGACAGCTGACGGTCGGCGGGATGACCTGGGGCTCGATGTGCTCGGCCAACATCGGGTACTGGGTGGACGAGTCGGTGGCCGGGCGGGGCATCATGCCGACCGCCGTCGCCCTCGCGGTGGACCACTGCTTCGGCACGCTCGGCCTGCACCGGCTGGAGGTCTGCATTCGGCCGGAGAACTGGCCGAGCCGGCGGGTGGCCGAAAAGCTCGGCTTCCGCGAGGAGGGAATGCGGCCGCGTTATCTGCACATCGACGGCGACTGGCGGGACCACCTGGTGTACGCGCTGACCGCCGAGGAGGTGCCGGAGGGCATGCTGGCCCGCTGGCGGTCGGTCAGGTCGCAGGGCCGGGACGGTAATTGAATAAATGTTCGAAATAGATATCGATATGGCATCGCCGCCCGGCCGAGTGGTCACAAATACCGGCAAAATAGTCGGAGAATCAGCTTGATCACACGACACGCCGCGCCAAATTGCTGCCGGGCCTTCCCCCGCGCCCGTACCGTGTGAAACATGCGCAGTAGCGGCCTTATCTACGCGGTCATCGTAGGGGCCTGGGCTGCCTATCTGGTGCCGATGTGGCTCCGCAGGCAGGACGAGCTCAACGAGGCGCGTCCGACGGAACGCTTCAGTACCGCGATCCGCCTGCTGGCCGGACGGTCGGCCATGGAGCGGCGGGCGGCCCGGGTATCTGGCGACGACGAGACCAGTCCTGAGTCGGACTCCGCCCCGGAGGCGGAGGCCGACCCCCGAAGCGCGGCCCCGGCCGAGCCGGGCCCCGAACCGGCCACCCACGCCCTCCCCGCCCCGCCCTCCGCCTTGGCGGCGGCCGCGCGGGGTTCGGTCGAGCGCCGGGCCCGGCTGCTGGCCCGCCGGCGCCGGATGGTCACCACGCTCTTCCTGGCCTTCGCCGCCGGTGCGGTGGCCGCGGCGGTGTTCGGCGTGGCCTTCCTCTGGGTGCCCGCGCTGCCCGGCCTGCTGCTCACCCTCTACATCGGCCACCTGCGCCGGCTGGAGCGCCAGCGGTACGAGGTCAAGCTCGACCGCACCCGGGCCGCCCGGGATGCGGAGCGGCTGCGCGACCGCGAACGCACCCGGGCCGCCGCGCCCCGCCAGGCCGACCGGCCCAGGCCGGCGGAGCGTCCCCAGCCGACGGAGCGTCAGCAGGCCGCCCGGACGTCCGGCGCCCCCTCGGCCCCGGCCCCCGCGCCCGTCGCCGCCCCCGCCGAGGGGCGGCCGCACCTGCGGCTGGCCACCACCGAGTCCGCCCTGGTCGAGGCGACCGACCACGAGGAGTGGGTCGACGGCATGCGCGAGCGCGCCGCGGCCGGCCCCGACTCCTGGGAGCCCGTCCCGGTCCCCCTCCCCACCTACGTCACCGCCCCGGTGGCCCCCCGCTCCACCCGCGGCCTCGACCCCCGCTCCACCTGGGACGCCGGCCGCGGCACCGAGTCCCGCAACACCCAGCTCTTCGACCAGTACGCCGAACCGACCCCCGGGGCCGAGGAGGACTACCCCTCCCGCCCGCGTGCCGCGAACGAGTAGCGCCAGGTGAGGGGTGGTCACGAGCTCCCGCGAAGAGGTGCTAGAGTTTCTTCTCGTTGGGGCTGTGGCGCAGTCCGGTAGCGCACCTCGTTCGCATCGAGGGGGTCAGGGGTTCGAATCCCCTCAGCTCCACCAACAAGGTCCCGTCCGATCGGAAGATCGGGCGGGACCTTTGTGTTGTCGGGGCGCCGTCGCCAACCGGCCCGGAGCGGGCGACCAGTTGGTCACCCTGGACTGTGATGCGGGTCACCGGAACTGCCGGGTGGTGGCCGGACAACCAGGGGTGTGGACTTTTCGATGCACGAACGGATCAGGGCCGGGGATCCGGATGCCTTCCGGCAGTTGTTCCAGGAGCACTCGCGGGCGGTCCTGGCGCACGCGGTCCGGGTGAGCGGGGACCGCGCCGGGGCCGAGGACGTCATGGCGGTGGTCTTCCTGGAGGCGTGGCGGCTGCGGGACAAGCTGCGCGACGAAGGGAGCACGCCCCGGCCCTGGTTGATGGGCATCACCGTCAACGTGCTGCGCAACCGGGCCCGGGCCGCCCGGCGGCACACGGCCGCCCTCGCCCGCATGCCGCTCCCCGACCCCGCCCCGGACTTCGCCGACGAACTGGTCGGCCGCCTCGCCGACCACGACCAACTCACCGCCGCCAAAGCCGCGCTGGAGAAACTCCGCCGGACCGAACGCGAGGTGTTCGCGCTGTGCGTGTGGGCCGGCCTCAGCTACCCCGAGGCCGCCGAGGCGCTCGGCATCCCGGTCGGCACCGTCCGCTCCAGACTCTCCCGGGCCCGCACCCGGCTGCGCGCCCTGGCCGACAAGGAACTGCGCAAGACCTCGAAAACCCGCCGGGAACCCCGGCGGACCACTGGACAAGTACAGGGTGGCCGGATGGTTCCGGTCCGGTCGGACAAGGAGTGGAACAGATGACCAGCAACCCGCAGCGGCGGCAGCCGTTCGACGACGCGGAGCTGAGGCACCTGCTGCCGCCGGTTGGGGCACCGTCCGTCCCGTCCGTCCGGCAACGCCAGATCGAGGAGTTCCTGATGAGCGAGATCACCCGCACCCCCCGAGCCGCAGCCCCGGTCCGGCCCCCGGCCAGGAGCCGGCGCCGGCTGCTGATCGCGGTGCCCGCAACCCTGGCCGCCTTCGCCCTCGCCACCACCGTGGCGGTCCTCACCCCCGACCGGCAGGACGCGGCCCCCGCCCTCAGCGGGCGCGTCGCGGCTCCCGTCGTCGCCGTCCCGGCCGGCTCCGTCACCGGTCTGGCCGGCGCGGCGGACCGGCTCGCCCAGGCCGCGCAGGCCACTCCCGACCTCGTCCTGCGGCCGGGGCAGTACGTCTACATCGAAAGCACCGTCTCCTATCTCGCGGGCGCCGTCGACTTCAGCGCCGGCACCTCGAAGGTCTGGGTCGACAAGCCCCACCAGCGGCAGGTGTGGCACTCGGCGGACGGCCGGACCGGCTGGCTCACCGAGGAGGGCAAGACCCCCGAAGGCGGCAAGGCCCTCGGCACGGACATCGGCGCCCACCTCAACGCGCCCTCCTACGACTACCTGCGCACCCTGCCCACCGACCCGCAGGAACTGCTGCGGAAGATCTACGCCGAGACCAAGGGGGCCGGCCACGGACCCGACCAGGAAGCCTTCGTCACCATCGGCGACCTGATCCGCGAACAGGCCGTGCCCGGCAAGCTCGCCGCCGCCCTCTACCAGGCCGCGGCCCGCATCCCCGGCGTCGTCCTCCTCGACAGCGCCACCGACGCCGCCGGACGCACCGGCATCGCCATCGCCCGCACCGACACCACCGGCGGCACCCGCGACGAGATCATCTTCGACCGCACCTCGTACGCTCTCCTCGGCGAACGCCGGGTCCAGGTCACCGAAGCCGAAGGCATCAAGCCCGGCACCGTCATCGCCAACACCGCCGTCCTCAAGCGCGCCGCCGCCGACACCCCCGCCATCCGCCCCGGCACCGCACAGGCCTGACCCCGCCCGGGGCCGTCCCCGGGATCACTGGTGGACCAGCAGGGCGACGGCGACGAGGGTGGCCAACTCGTAGTGCCACCGCACCGGTTCGCTCATCCGGAGCAGTCCGGCGGACAGGGTGGCCGGCCTGGCAGCACCCGGACCCGCCGGAGCGGGGCACCGACCCCACGCGGCCTGAGCCCGAGGCTGTGCGGGGGTCGGTGCGGGTGGCGGTGCCCTGGCACGTCGGATTGCCCGGCACTGGTTCGGGTTTTTTGATGTGCACCGGGCGAACTCCCGCTACGGTCTCTCCACACTCCTCATTGGATGTTGACGGACTGTCGGAGGAATCGCCTTGAGCTCTCGTACCCGTCGTTGCGCCGGCGCCGCGCTGGCGGTGGCCGCGTTGACCACGCCGTTGGTGTTGGCCGGTGCCGCCGGGGCGGCCGCGCACGGCCACGGACCTGACCCGGCCGGGAGAGGCGCCCGGTTGGCGGCCGAGCTGGTCGAGCAGAGCCGGGGGAAGGACGCCTGGAGCACGCTGGAGCGGCTGCAGCGGATCGCCGACCGGAACGGCGGTACCCGGGTGGCCGGTTCGGAGGGACACGCCCAGTCGGCCGAGTACGTGGCGGCCAAGGCCAGGGAGGCCGGGTTGAAGGTCTCCCGGCAGGAGTTCGACTACGTCTTCCACGAGACCCTGGCCGAGCGGCTGGCGGTGGTCTCGCCGCAGGCCGAGCAGGTCGCGGTGGCCGCGATGACCTACTCGGCCAGCGGCCCGGCCGGTGGGCTGGTGGCCCAGCTCGCGGTGGTGCCCGGTGGCGCCACCCCCGGCTGCGCGGCGACCGACTACCCGGCGGGGGCGGTGACCGGGCGGATCGCGCTGATCGTGCGCGGCGGGTGCGGCTTCGCGGTCAAGCAGACCGCAGCCGCGGCGGCCGGTGCAGTCGGCGTGCTGATCTACAACAACACGGACGGCCCGCTGGCGGGGACCCTCGGCGACCCGGTGGTGGCCAAGGTGCCGACCGGCGGCCTGTCCCAGGCGGACGGGCTGGCGCTGGCGGCCAGGGCGGCGGCCGGACCGGTCACCCTCGACCTGGACATCAGGACCCGGGTGGAGACCCGGAAGACCTGGAACGTGCTGGCCGAGACCCGGGGCGGGGACGAGAACAACACCGTGATGGTCGGCGCCCACCTGGACTCGGTGCTGGCCGGCCCCGGCATCAACGACAACGGCTCGGGTTCGGCGGGCATCCTGGAGGTGGCCCGCAGCCTGTCGGCCCGTCCGGTGGCGAACAAGGTCAGGTTCGCCTGGTGGTCGGCGGAGGAGTTCGGGCTGGTCGGCTCGAAGACGTACGTCGCGGCGCTCCCGGCGGCCGAGCAGAAGAAGATCAAGCTGTACCTGAACTTCGACATGATCGCCTCGCCGAACTCGGCCCAGTTCGTCTACGACGGCGACGACTCCGACCGGGTCGGCTCCGGCCCTGGCCCGGAGGGCTCGGCACAGATCGAGCGGCTGCTCAACGGCTACCTGGACGGGCGGCGGAAGCCGCACGAGGGCGCCGACTTCACCGGCCGCTCGGACTACGGCCCGTTCATCGCGGCGGGCATCCCGGCCGGGGGCTCCGCCACCGGGGCCGAGGGCATCAAGTCCGAGGCCCAGGCGGCGAAGTACGGCGGCACGGCGGGGGTGGCCTTCGACAAGTGCTACCACCAGGCCTGCGACACGCTGGCCAACTTCGACCACCGGGCCTTCGACCTGAACATCGACGTGATCGCCAACGCGGTCGGCACCTACGCCTGGGACCTCTCCTCGCTGTCCCGGCCGGTCACCCCGGAGCACACCTCCGGCGGCTCGGCGGGCGGCGGGCTGCACGACGACCACGAGGTCGCGGAGTAGCGGATTAACCGCTGGACCGTCGGATCCGGCGCCGGGTAGTGTCCCGCACGATGGCGCACCCGGCGCCAGGTCCGCCTCGGGCGGAGGAAGGAGGCCCTGCGATGTACACCCACATCCTCCCGGCGCTTCCTTCCCGCCCGGCTCGCTAGGGCCCCACCGCACGGAAGCGCCTCCCGACTGTCCTCGGAGGCAGCGTGTCTTCCCGTGTCACCTTCCGTCCCACCGTCGAGGCCGACCTCGACCTGGTGCTCTCCTGCCACACCGGCGAACCGGTCAGCTGGGCCGACCCCGAGCGCTACCGCAGCCTGCTCGGCAACGGCGGCTACCGCCCCGCCCACACCTGGATCGCCCAGGACACCGACGGGCGGCTGCTCGCCCGCGCCGTCTGGTGGGCCTTCCCGACCAGCGACCGGCCACTGGCGTTGGACTGCGTCTGGGTGGCCCCCGACGTCCCCGACCGGGTCGGGCTCGCGGCCCGGCTGCTCGGCGCCGCCCACGACGCCTTCCGGGCGGCCGGCTGGGACGAACTCCCTGAGTGGCACCTCTTCCTGGCCGCCGGTTGGCGGGACGACCCGGCGGTCACGGCCGCCCTGGAGTGGCGCAGCGCCGCAGCCGCCCGGAGCGGCCTGACCGGCCGGCTGGAGCGCCTGCGCTACGAGTGGACCCCCGAACTGCCGGTGCCCGAACCGAGCGGCCGGCTGGTGTTCCGGACCGAACCGGACGACGAGGTCTTCGTCGAGATGTTCCGGCAGGTCGCCGAAGGCAGCCTGGACGACGACACCCGGCGCGACCTCGCCCGGCTCGGCGCGGACGGCCAGGCCAGGGAGACGCTGGACTGCTACCTGCAGATGCCAGGCGAACGCTCCTGGTGGCTGCTGGCGTACACACCCGAGGGCGCGCCGGCCGGCTTCGCGCTCCCCTCGGCCAACCAGGGCGGCCCGGTGGTCGGGTACCTCGGCGTGCTGCCGGGGATGCGCGGGCGGGGGTACGCGGACGAGCTGCTCGGCGCGATCACCCGCTTCCACGCGGGTCGGGGCGCGACGCGGATCGGCGCCGACACGGATCTGGACAACCGCCCGATGGCGGCCTGCTTCGACCGCGCGGGATACCGCAACTTCGGGGTACGGCTGGTGCTGACGCAGTAACGGAGGGGTCAGGGGTTCGGGTCAGCTGCGCTCCGGTCTCAGCCAGCAGGGGGTTCGGGTCAGCTGCGCTCCGGGCTCAGCCAGCAGGGGGCTTGGGTCAGCTGCGCTCCGGGCTCAGCCAGCAGGGGGCTCGGGGAACTGCGACGCCGGCCTCGTTCAAGGTGACCGTTGCGTGGGTGGTCAGGCACTTTCGCAGTGACCCGAGCGCCAGATCTCCTCGCAGTTCCCCGAGCCCCTGGGTAGTGGACCGTTGAGCGCCTGCCTACAGTGCAGCCCTGGAGCCCTGGGTAGTTGACGGCTGAGCGCCTGCCTACAGCGCAGCCCCCGAGCCCCTGGGTAGTTGACCGTTGAGCGCCTGCCCAGAGCACAGCCCGGAGGCCCCTGGGTAGTTGACGGCTGAGCAGCCTGCCTACAGTGCAGCCCTTGACCCCCTGGGTAGTTGACGGCTGAGCGCCCACCTACAGTGCAGCCCTTGAGCCCTTGGGTAGTTGACGGCTGAGCAGCCTGCTTACAGTGCAGCCCCCGAGCCCCTGGGTAGTTGACCGTTGAGCGCCTGCCTACAGCGCAGCTCCGGGGGTCAGGGCTGGCTCGGGGTGGGGGTGGATGGGGGGCGTCGGGGGTGGCGGGTCAGGCGGTAGCCGAGGACGCCGGCCAGGGAGGCCAGGATGCCGCCGCCGACGGTCCAGAACCAGCGGGTGTTGCGGCCTTGGAAGGGGGCGGAGTACCAGTGGGTCTCCTCCTCCTCGGGGGCCACCGCACGGTCGGACGGCGCCGTGCTCGCGGTCGGGGCGGCCGCCGCCGCAGCTGCGGGGGACCCGGCGTTGACCGGCGGCACCCGCGGTGCCCGCAGCTCACCGCCCTCGGGCTGGGCGTCGCCCGCCCCGCCCTTGCTGCTCAGCCGCAGCTGGACCTGGGCCGCCAGACCGAGGTCGTTCTGCGGCACCTGACCGGCCGTCAGCCGGACGTAGTAGGTGCCCGGCAGCGGGTCGCCCGACCAGGGCTCGGCCCAGGAGCGGATCTGCCGCAGGGTGCAGCGTAGCGCCAAGGTGCCGGCGGCGGTCTCGGCGGTGGCGTCCTGCGGTCCCGCCGTGCAGGACTGCCGGCGGCGCAGACCGTCGAAGAGCTCGACCGACCAGCTCTGCGGCCCGTGCCGGTCGGCGCTCGGCGGCAGCGTGACGGTCACGTCCACGGTGGTGGTCTGGCCCTCGGCGGCGCCGAAGGCCCAGTACAGGTAGTCACCGGTGGAGGCCGCCACGTCGGCGGCCTGGCCGGTGCCGAGGGCGACCGCGGTGAGGAAGCTGGTGCCCGCGTCGGTCACCGGCTTGGCGGCCCCCGAAGCAGCCCCCGAAGCAGCCCCCGAAGCGGAGGGAGAGGGCGAGGGCGAGGCCGCGATCAGCAGCGGCAGCCCGGCGGCGGCGAGCAGGACGGCTCGCAGTGCAGTGGTACGCATGGTCAGTTCTCCCGCCAGACAGCGATTCGCCAGCGTGCCAGCCAGCCGAAGACCAGCCCGGTCAGCAGGCCGGCCAGGGTGAGCACCAGCAGCAGCACCCAGCCCCGGCCGAGTCCGGCGGACCAGCCGTCGGGGGCGGGGGAGGCGGCGGCCACGTCGAGGGTCAGTTCCAGCGGCAGGCCCGGTTCGGCGGCCACGCCGGGGGCCGGGGCGAAGGAGTTGCTGACCACCAGGCAGACCGTGTCCTCCGGCCTCGGGCCGGCGGAGGCGGAGGGGGACGCGGTGCGGGCCGAGGACCAGCGGACGCCGGTGGAGGCCACGTCGGTCCGGCCGCTGCCCGCGTCGGTGCCCCGGACCAGTTCCTGGCCGCTCGGGTCGGTGGCCTTGAGCAGGACGCCGTAGTCCCGGGCCAGCGCCCGGTCGAGCGAGATGCTGACCGAGGCCCGCAGCTCCTGGCCGGGCCGGACGTTCACCCGGTAGACCCGGTGCTCGGCGAACTTCTCCCGGTCGCTGTAGACCCCGGGGGTCAGCACGGGAGCGGTCTCGCACTTCTCGGTACCGGTCGCCTTGGCAGGCGCGACCCGGTTGGTGCTGCCCGCCCGGTTGACCAACTGCTTGACCTTCTCGGTCAGTTGCTGCTGGGTCTGGACGTCGGTGAAGGTGCCGCCGGTGGCATTGGCGATGCACAGCAGCTGCTGCCGGGTCTTGTCGTCGTGCGCCAGCCCGAGGGTGTCGACCACCAGGTGGGTGCCGAGGGCGGCCAGTTCACGGGCCACCTCGCACGGGTCCGGCGGGGCGCAGGAGTCCTCCCCGTCGGTGATCAGCACGATCCGCCGGGTGGTCGGCCCGGTGCCCAGGTCCTGGGCGGCGCCGCGCAGGGCCAGGCCGATCGGGGTCCAGCCGGTCGGCCGCAGGGTGGCCACGGCGGTCTTGGCCTCGGTCTTGTCGGTCTTTCCGACCGGGAAGAGCTGCTTGGTGTCCTTGCAGCCCTCGGTCTTGTCGTTGCCCGGGTACGTCGCGCCGAGGGTGCGGATGCCGAACCAGGTCTCGGCCGGCAGCGCGTCGATCACCTCGTTCAGCGACTGCTGGGCCACCGCCATCCGGCTCTTGCCCTGGATGTCGGCGGCCCGCATCGAGCCGCTCACGTCCAGCACCAGGTCGACCCGGGGCGGTTCGGCGGCCGCCGCCCCGGCGGCGGTCTCGTCGGCGTACGCGGGGATCCCGTGCAGGAGGGCCCCGGCGGATATCGCCAGGGCGGCCAGTAGCCCGAGTGGGCGGGCCGGCAGTCGTCGTCGTCGTGTGGTCACGGCCCGCATCTTATGGATCATCAGTTCGGATCACCAACGCCGGTCGTTACGGCCGAACTCCCGGACCGCGTCCGCCGATGAGCACGCCGAGCCCGTCCAGGAAGCATCGCAGTCCGAACTCCAGCGCCTGGTCCTGTCCGCCCGACCCGCTGTCGGCCATCGCGGCGGCGGTGGCCGGGTAGCGGTCCCGGTGAGTGGCGATCAGGGAGCCGAGGGTGAGCAGCAGTTGCTGCTCGGGGCTGCCCTCGGGGCCGGCCGCGCGGGACTGCTGGGCGATCGCCCGGACGTGGCCGGCCAGCACGGCGACCACGTCGAGGCGCTCCGGGCCGGTCAGGGCGGTGCCGGCCAGGGCGGCCACGGCCCGTTCCATCCAGCTGAGTTCGGCCGGCCCGACCAACCGGGGGCCGACGGTGGCGTCCAGCAGCCAGGGGTGCCGCCGGAAGACGGCGGCCAGCCGCCTGGACCAGTCGGCGAGCGGCTCGCGCCAGCCGGTGCCGTCGACCGGCGGGGCCGCGCCGATCGCGGCGTCGACCATCAGGGCGACCAGCTCGGCCTTGCCGGGGACGTACCGGTAGAGCGCCATCTTGGTGTAGTCGAGCAGCCCGGCGACCCGCTGCATGGAGAGCGCGCCCAGCCCCTCCGCGTCGGCGATCTCGATCCCCGCCCGGGCGATCCGGTCCAGGCTCAGCGCGGCCTTCGGGCCACGGCCCGCCTTCGGTGGCGGCCCCCAGAGCAGCCGGGCGGCCGGGTCCGGTTCCTGGTGCACGGCGGCTCCCTTGCGTCGGCGGCAAAACTGCGTCTACTGTACACAGTATCGAAAGTGTCCGACGGACACAGTTTCTGACGGGGGTCTCCCATGGGCAAGAACGTCCTCATCTCGGGTGCGAGCATCGCCGGTCCGGCGCTGGCCCACTGGCTCGGCCGGTACGGCTTCCACCCCACCGTGGTCGAGCTGGCCCCGGCCCTGCGGGAGGGCGGCCAGGCGGTCGACTTCCGTGGCGCGACCCACCTGACGGTGCTGGAGCGGATGGGCGTGCTGGACACGCTGCGCGGGCTGCAGACCGGCGGCCGGACCACCACCTTCGTCGACCCGGACGGGCGCCGGCGGCTGCGGCTGCCCGCCGAGTTCACCGGCGGCGACATCGAGGTGCTGCGCGGCGACCTGTCCCGGACGCTGTACGAGGCGAGCCTGCCGTACACCGAGTACGTCTTCGGCGACTCGGTGACCGGTCTGACCGAGACCGCCGACGGGGTGCGGGCCACCTTCCGGCACGGCGCGCCGCGCGAGTTCGACCTGGTGATCGGCGCCGACGGCCTGCACTCGAACGTCCGCCGGATCGCCTTCGGCCCCGAGCGGGACTTCGTCACCCACCTCGGCTACTACGCGGCGACCTGGAAGCTGCCCAACCACCTCGGCCTCGGCCGCGAGACGGTCGGCTGCAACACCCCCGGCCGGCTGGCCCAGCTCGGCGGCGGTCACCGCGACCCGGGGCTGGCGGACGCCTTCGTGGTCTTCGCCGCCCCGGAACTGACCTACGACCGGCACGACCTGACGGCCCAGAAGGCGCTGATCGCCGAGCACTTCGCCGGGATCGGCTGGGAGGTGCCCGGCATGCTGGAGTCGCTCCACGGGACGTCCGAGCTGTACTTCGACTCGATCAGCCGGGCCGACGTGCCGACCTGGTCCCGGGGCCGGACCGCCCTGGTCGGCGACGCCGCCTGCGGCGCGACCATCGGCGGCATGGGCACCGGCACCGGCGTGGTGGCCGCGTACGTGCTGGCTGGTGAGCTGGCCCGGGCGGCCGGGGACCACCGGGCGGCGTTCGCCGCGTACGAGGGCCGGCTGCGGGAGTACGCGCAGGGCTGCCAGAAGGGCGGCGACCGGACCGGCAGGTTCCTCGCCCCCGGCCGGATCGGCGGCCGGCTGCGGGACGCGCTGCTGAACCGGCCCGCGGTGCTGAACCGGATGCTGGACGAGGGCCGCAAGGTCAGCAGCGTCGAGCTGCCGGACTACCCGGCCGAGCTCGCCGCACTGGCCGGATGAGCTCGATGGCCGGGTGAATATCGGACACACCGGCATCAACGGTAATAAATATGGCTAATTCTCGTTAGGGTGCCTGTGAAGCCGTGCCCGTCGAGTTGGAAGGACCCACCCCGTGAGCAACCTGTTCGCGATCGCCTACCCCGACCTCGCCACCGCCGAGCAGGTCCGGAGCACCGTGGTCGGACTGCAGAAGCAGAAGCTGATCGACCTCGAGGACGCGGTCGTCGTCGAGCGCCGCCAGGACGGCAAGATCAAGCTGCACCAGGCCGTCTCCACCACCGGTGCCGGGGCCGCCTCCGGTGCGCTCTGGGGTGGCGTGATCGGCCTGCTGTTCTTCATGCCGTTCCTCGGCGCGGCCGTCGGCGGGGCGACCGGTGCCGCCGTCGGCGCCTCCACCGACGTCGGGGTGGACGACAACTTCATGCGCCAGGTCGGCGAGCACCTGACCCCGGGCAGCGCCGCCGTCTTCCTGCTGGTCCGCAAGGCCACCGCCGACAAGGTCATCCCGGCCGTCGCCCAGTACGGCGGCCAGATCATCCAGACCTCGCTGAGCGCCGAGGCGGAGGCCGAGCTGCGCGCCACCGTCGAGGCCGCCCGCGGCCAGGCACCCGCCGGCGTCTGACCGCGACCAGCTGGGGGTGGACGGGACCTGACGGCCCGTCCGCCCCCGCCGTGCTACCCCCGACAGGACGCCCGTGGCCTCTCCCTCCGCCGTAGCCAGAGCCGGTGCGCCGGGCCGACGCCTGGTCAAGAGCCGTCGCAACACCGAACTGGCCCTGGTGCTCGGGTCGGTGCTGATCGCCGTCTTCGGGTACATCGAGGTCGGTGTGAACATCGACGGCGAGGTCCCGTCCGGCGCCGCCGGGTACGGTGCGGCGCTCGGCGTGCTCGCGCTGCTCGCGCACGGGGTGATCCGCTGGAAGGCCCCGTACGCGGACCCGCTGCTGCTGCCGATCGCGATCCTGCTGAACGGGATCGGACTGGTCGTCATCTACCGGCTGGACCGGGCCACCCCGAAGAGCGAGGCGGCGCCCACCCAGCTGCTCTGGTCCACCCTCGGGGTGGCGCTGTTCATCGGCGTGGTGGTGCTGCTGCGCGACCACCGGATCCTCCAGCGGTACGCCTACCTCGGCGCGCTGGCGGCCCTGGTGCTGCTGATCCTGCCGATCTTCTTCCCGCCGGTCTACGGCTCCCGGATCTGGATCGTGATCGGCCCGATCTCGTTCCAGCCGGGCGAGTTCGCCAAGATCCTGCTGGCGGTCTTCTTCGCCGCCTACCTGGCCGTGCACCGGGACGCGCTGGCGCTGACCGGCAAGAAGGTGTGGAAGTTCCAGTTCCCGCGCGGCCGGGACCTCGGCCCGGTGCTGCTGATCTGGGCCGCCTTCGTCGGGGTGCTGGTGCTGGAGACCGACCTCGGCACCTCGCTGCTGTTCTTCGGCCTGTTCGTGGTGATGCTCTACGTGGCCACCGCGCGCAGCGGCTGGATCGCGATCGGCCTGTTCCTGGCGGCGGTCGGCGCGGTCGCGGTCGGCTGGCTCTCCCCGCACGTGCACAGCCGGGTGACCGACTGGCTGGACCCGCTGGGTTCGATCGCGGCCGGCCAGGGGGCCAACCAGATCGCCCAGTCGCTGTTCTCGTTCGCCTGGGGCGGGGTGCTCGGCACCGGGCTGGGGCTCGGGCACTCGATCCTGATCGGCTTCGCCGCCAAGTCCGACTTCATCCTGGCCACCATCGGCGAGGAGCTCGGCCTGGTCGGGCTGATCGCGCTGTTCCTGCTCTACGCGCTGCTGATCTCGCGGGGCTTCCGGACCGGGATCGCGCTCCGGGACCCGTTCGGCCGGCTGCTGGCGATCGGCCTGGCGGCGATCGTCGGCATCCAGCTGTTCGTGGTGGCCGGCGGCGTGCTCGACCTGATCCCGCTGACCGGGATGACGCTGCCCTTCATCGCCCAGGGCGGCTCCTCGGTGGTGACCAACTGGATCATCGTGGCGCTGCTGGTCCGGATGAGCGACCAGGCCCGCCGACCCGCCCCCGAGCCCGCAGCCGACCTGGTGGAGCAGCCGTGACGTCGCGACGAAGGTCCGAGGCCCGTTCCACCGGCGGCCCGCAGGGGCTGCCCGGGATCTCCACCACCGGCCGCCGGGCCGGCACCTTCTGCCTGGTCCTGGTGCTCGCGCTGATGGGCCAGGCCACCTACGTCCAGGTGTTCCGGGCCAAGTCGCTGGACGACAACCCGGCCAACCAGCGGGAGACCGTCCAGCGCTACGCCCAGCCGCGCGGCAACATCCTGGTCGGGGCCGACCCGGTCACCGGCTCCGCCCCGACCGGCGGGCGGTACGCCTACAAGCGCACCTACACCGACGGCCCGGCCTGGGCCGCGGTCACCGGCTACTCCTCGCAGACCTACGGGAACACCCAGCTCGAGGGCGTCCAGGACGACCTGCTCTCCGGCACCGACCCCCGGCTGGCCGGCTGGGCGATCTGGGACGAGATCGCCCGCAAGCAGAACCCGGGCGGCGACGTGTACACCACCCTGAACCGGGCCGCCCAGCAGGCGGCGGTGAACGGCCTGGGCCGGCAGACCGGCGCGGTCGCCGCGATCGAACCCGCCACCGGCCGGATCCTCGCGCTGGCCTCCACCCCGAGCTACGACCCGGGCAGCTTCGCGGGCTCGTCGACCGCCGACCAGGACGCCTGGAACAAGCTGCAGGCCGACAAGAACCAGCCGATGCTGAACCGGGCGCTCCGTCAGATCTACCCGCCCGGCTCGACGTTCAAGGTGGTCACCGCCGCCGCCGCGCTGGCCAACGGCGTGGTCACCGACATCGACGCCCCGACCGGCGCGCCGTACCCGTTCGTGATGCCGGGCACCACCACCGCGCTGGTGAACGACACCAGCGCCTGCGACACCCCCGGCCAGTCGCTGGACGAGGCGATGGTCCGGTCCTGCAACAGCGTGATGGGGTACCTCGGCACCCAGGTCGGCCTGCCGAAGATGGTCGCGATGGCGCAGAACTTCGGCTTCAACGACGCGAAACTGGACACGCCCGTCCGGGCCGCCCGGTCCAACTTCGACACCGAGATGAACGCCTCGCAGGTCGCGCTCTCCTCGATCGGCCAGTTCGACACCGCGGCCACCCCGCTGGTGATGGCGATGGTCGCGGCGGGCGTCGCCAACAACGGCACCGTGCGGTATCCACAGCTTGTGGACAAGCTGACCAAGAGCGACGGCAGTTCGGTCCAGGTGATGCAGCCCGCCGACTACCGGCAGGCGATGAGCCCCGCCGTGGCCGGTCAGGTGCAGAAGCTGATGACCGACGTGGTGGAGACCGGCACCGGCCGGAGCGCCCGGATCCCCGGTGCCACCGTCGGCGGCAAGACCGGCACCGCCCAGCAGGGCATCGACAACTCCGGCATCCCGTACGCCTGGTTCATCTCCTGGGCCAAGCCGAGCGGCTCGAACCAGGTCCCCCCGGTGGCCGTCGCGGTGGTCATCGCGGACAGCAACGCCACCGACGTCACCGGCGGCGGGCTGGCCGCCCCGATCGCCAAGGCCGTCATGCAGGCCGTCCTGAACGGGAACTGACGGAGCCTGGGCGGAATCTCATGGGACTGCAGCCGCACTGTGACAAGGGATGTGGCGGGAGTCACGGTTGCGGTGTACCGGGCTGGGTTAGCGTGGACGGCTCCGAGCCGTGCCCATAGGGGGAAACCGTCATGTCGTCACACCGTCGAACTCCGGCTGCCCGCTCGACGGCGAGTCGTCATGCCTGACCGGCTCAGGGCGCTGATGCGGACCGGTACGGCCAGCACGGCGCTGGTCGCGCTGGCGCTGCTCTCGGTCTTCGCGGTGATCCGGCACTTCCACGGCTTCTCGATGGTCGACATGCTGGTGTACCGGGCGGAGGGCGCGGCCGTCGCCAACGGCCAGGACCTCTACGCGATGCGGCTCCCCGGCTGGAACCTCCCGGCGACCTACCCCCCGTTCGCCGCGATGCTGTTCGTCCCCGCGACCTGGTTCGACATATCGGTCCTGCGGGTGGTGGTCACCCTGGCCAACATCGCCCTGCTCGCCCTGCTGGTCCACCTCTCCTTCCGGCTGGTCGGCTGGCCGCGCCCGGGCCGCCGGGCGCCCGCGCTGCTGCTGGCCGTCGGCGCGGGGGTCTTCCTCGAACCGGTCTACACCACCCTCCAGTACGGGCAGATCAACCTGGTGATCGCCTGTCTGGTGCTCTGGGACCTGACGCACAAGCACCGCTTCACGGGCATCGGCATCGGCCTGGCCATCGGCATCAAGCTCACCCCGGGGATATTCGCGGTCTACCTGCTGCTCACCGGCCGGATCCGGGCGGCCATGGTCTCCGGCGCCACCTTCCTGGTCACCGCGCTGATCGGGACGGTCGCGCTGCCCGGCGCCTCCTACGGCTTCTGGACCACCTACCTGTGGGACTCCACCCGGGTCGGCCGCACCGAGATCGTCGACAACCAGGCGATCAGCGGAGCGCTGGCCCGCCTGCTGCACACCGAGCACCCCGGTTTCCCGGCCACTGCGGTGGCCGGCCTGGTGGCGGTCGCCGGCCTCGCCCTCGCCACCCGCTCGCTGCGCGGGGGCGCGCCCCGGGCCGAGGCCTGGGGGGTGGTCTGCACCGCGATCACCGCGCTGCTGATCTCGCCGATCAGCTGGACCCACCACTGGATCTGGTGCGTGCCGCTGCTGGTCCTGCTGGCCGCCGAGGCGGCCCAGCGGAGCCGCCGCCTGCCGTACCGGGCCGTGCTCGCGCTGGTGGTGGTCGCGTTCCTGTCGCGCGGCATGTGGATGGTGCCGCACAAGAACGGGCTGGAGCTGCAACTGTCCCCGTGGGAGCACCTCGGCGGCGAGGTCTACGTGCTGGTCGGGTTCCTGGTGCTGGTGCTGGCCGTGCTGCGGGTGAAGGAGCCCGAGCCGGTGGTCAACTCGGAACTCGTGGTCAGCGCGGTCGAGCCGAGCCAGGGCTCCCTGGTGACCGCCCGGTCCGGCGGTGAGTGACCCCCGGCGGGTGGCCGGAGCCTGATCCGGGGGTCGGAGGCGTAGTCTGCCGCGTGCGAAGTGTCTGGTTTGTCGGTCACCGCCTGACGACCCGCCAGGCCGGCTCCGACCTCCCCCGCCCCGAAGGAACCACCCCTTGAGCACTCAGAGCACCCCCGGCTCGCGCCTGCTCCGGAAGAAACCGGTCGCCACCCTGATCGCCGAGAGCGGGGCGGCCGACGCGCCGCCGGTCGGCGCGCCCGAGGAGGGCGGCCGGTCCGGCATCCACCTGCGCCGCTCGATCGGCCTCTGGCAGCTGTCCTCGATCGGCATCGGGGCGACCGTCGGCACCGGCATCTTCTTCGTGCTGAGCAGCGCGGTGCCCGAGGCCGGGCCCGCCGTGGTGCTCTCCTTCCTGCTGGCCGCCGTCACCGCCGGGCTCACCGCGCTCTGCTACGCGGAGATGGCCTCGGCGATCCCGGTCTCCGGCTCCTCCTACTCGTACGCCTACGCGACCCTCGGCGAGATCGTCGCCTTCGGGGTCGGGGTCTGCCTGCTGCTGGAGTACGGGGTCTCGGCCTCGGCGATCGCGGTCAGCTGGGGGCAGTACCTGAACAAGTTCTTCGACCTGGCCTTCGGCTTCACGCTGCCGGAGTGGATGGCCGCCCCGCCCGGCGACGGCGGGGTGTTCAACCTGCCGGCCGTGATCCTGGTGGCGATGGTGGTCACGCTGCTGATCCGCGGCGCCAGCGAGTCGGCCCGGGTGAACGCGACCATGGTGGTCATCAAGATCGTCATCCTGCTGCTGTTCATCGCGATCGGCCTGACCGGCTTCCAGGCCGGCAACCTGACCCCGTTCATGCCGCTGGGCATCGGCGGCGTCGGGGTGGCCGCGTCCAGCATCTTCTTCTCCTTCATCGGCCTGGACGCGGTGTCCACGGCCGGCGAGGAGGTCAAGAACCCGCGCCGGACACTGCCGGCGGCGATCATCATCTCGCTGGTGGTGGTCACCCTGCTCTACATCGGCGTGGCGGTGACCGCCGTCGGCGCCCAGCCCTGGCAGCAGTTCGACGGCCAGGAGGCCGGGCTGGCGCAGATCCTCCAGGACGTCACCGGCCAGCGCTGGCCCGCCGTCATGTTCGCGGTCGGCGCGATCGTCTCGATCTTCAGCATCACCCTGGTGGTGATCTACGGTCAGACCCGGATCCTGTACTCGATGGGCCGGGACGGCATGCTGCCGAAGAAGTTCGCCGAGCTCTCGCCGCGCACCGGCACCCCGGTCTGGAACACCGGGGTGGTCGGCCTCGGGGTCTCGGTGCTGGCCGCCTTCGTACCGCTGGACATCCTCACCGACCTGACCAGCCTGGGCACCCTGGTGGCGTTCTCGGTGGTCTCGGTCGGCGTCGTCATCCTGCGCCGCACCCAGCCGGACCTGCCGCGCGGCTTCAAGGTGCCGGGTTACCCGGTGGTGCCGGTGCTCAGCGTCGGGTTCTGCGCCTACCTGATCTCCGAGCTGCACGCGGTGACGTACGCGTTCTTCGGTGCGGCCCTGGCGGTCGCCGCCGTCGTCTACTTCGGCTACAGCGTCAAGCACTCCAAGCTCAACCGGCCGGACCCCGGACCCACCCGGACGGGCTGACCGGCGGAGGGCCCGGCGCCGCGCCGCCGGGCCCTCCCGAGAGCTCCACATAACAGTTGCCGCTCCTTCTGCGGAACAGCACAACTCAGCCCCTACCCTTCCAGCATGGCGACCACCCGAACCCCCGGAGCACCCGAGCAGGCGGTCTGTCCCCTGCACGAGGCACCCCGGTCGGGGGTGGCCGCCCGGATACCCGAGCAGCGCACGTCCACCGACCCGGCGAGCCGGGCCCGGCTCCGGCCGGCCCGGCGGCGGACCGTCCAGGTGCTGGGGTGTGCGGTCGCGGCGGGTTGGGCGCTCGCCTTCCCGCTGGTCTCCGACCTGCCGAACCAGATCTTCTGGGGCACCGTGGCGGCCCCCGCCTACGGTCTGGCCGCCGTGCTCCGCCTCGCTCTGCCGCGCCGGTACGCCGCGCGGGCGGCGGCCGGGGCGGCCGTGCTCGGCGCCGTCCTGCTGCCGCTGGTGCTGCTGGTGCTGCAGGGCCGGCACCAGTCCGAGGTGATGGTGGTCGAACGCTCGGCCGTCCTGCTGCTGCACACCGGCAGCCCGTACCTGCCCGATCCGGCCCGGGTCACCGACTACGACCCCTACCTGCCGACCATGGCGCTGTTCGGGCTGCCCCGGGCGCTGCTGGGCAGCGGGAACCCGGTGACCACGGTGCTGGGGGACGCCCGGATCTGGTTCGCCGTCACCTTCCTGGCCTGCCTGCTGGCCTGCTGGCGGCTGCTCCGGCCGCAGCCCGCCGCCTCGCCGCTGCTGCCGCTGGCCACCCTGACCGCCTCCCCGCTGATCGCGCTGGCGCTGGTCGTGGGCGGGGTGGACCTGCCGCTGATCGGGGTCTGCTGCCTGGCGCTGGCGCTGGCCGCCAAGGGCCGGGCGGTCCCCGCCGGTCTGGTGCTGGTGCTGGCCTGCACCCTCAAGTGGACCGCCTGGCCCGCGCTCCCGGTGGCGGCCCTGCTGCTCTGGCGGCTGTACGGCCGCCGCCCGGCCGCCCGCGCCACGCTGACCGCGGTGGCCGGCGGCCTCGCGCTGGTGCTGCCGTACCTGCTGACCCAGGGCCAGGTGCTGCGCGAACAGGTGGTGCGCTTCCCGCTCGGGCTGACCGCCGTGCACACCCCGGCGGGCAGCCCGCTGCCGGGCAAGGTACTGGCCGGGTTCGGGCCGACCGGGCACACCATCTCGCTCACCCTGCTCTGCCTCGGCGGGCTCGGGGTCACCCTCTGGCTGCTGGCCTACCCGCCGACCTCGGCGGTGGCCGCCTGCGACGTGCTGGCGGTCGGGCTGACCGTCGCGTTCACGCTCGCCCCGGCCGGCCGGTTCGGCTATCTGGCGCTCCCGGCGGTGCTGGTGATCTGGCCCCGGCTGGCCGCCGGGCCCCGGCCGAGGGACCGGCTCACCACGATCCTGACGGGCGTTCAGCTCTGACCCGGGCCGCTCCCCGGTTTCCCGGCCGGGGCGTGGGACGATGCGGACATGGCGCAACATACCGGGCGGCGGAAGTTCCTCGGACTGGCCGTGGCGGCCGCCGGCCTGACGGCCTGTGGGAGCACCCCGGCCGCCACCGAGCCCCCGGTCGCAAACCAGCAGCCGCTGCCCAGCCCGGCACCGGCCAGGGCCGAGAACGACCGCCCGGGCGACGCGGACTGGAAGGTCACCGCACCGGGCCCACCGGACGCGATCGAGGGCTTCGCCGACCGGGTCAGCGTGCTCCCCGGCGAGCCGCTCGGCCTGCACGTGTCGACCACCGCCCCCGGCTTCACCGTCTCCGCCTACCGGATGGGCTGGTACGGCGGCGCCAGGGCCCGGCTGGTCTGGCGGTCCGGGCGACTGCCCGGCGCGGCCCGCCCGGGGCCCACCGTGGCCGCCGGGACCAGGACCGTCCGGGCCGACTGGCCGCGGACCACCACGGTCGACACCACCGGCTGGCCCGAGGGCGGTTACCTGCTCCGGCTGGACGCGGTCGGCGGCCCCGGCCAGCGGTACGTCCCGGTCACCGTCCGCTCCCGGGAGACCGCGGGGCGGACCGTCCTGGTGAACGCCGTGGCGACCTGGCAGGCGTACAACGAGTGGGGCGGGTACAGCCTCTACAACGGCCCGACCGGCGGCTACGGCACCCGGGCGCTGGAGGTCGTCTTCGACCGGCCCTACCACTACGACGACGGCGCCGGGCTGTTCCTGGTCTACGAGGCCCCGCTGATCGCGTTGGCCGAACGGCTCGGGCTGCCGCTCGGCTACGCCACCGGGACCGACCTGGCCCGAGAGCCCGAACTGCTGCGCGGGGCCGCGGCGGTGGTCTCGTTGGGGCACGACGAGTACTGGTCCAACGAGCAGCGGCAGCACGTCACGGCGGCCCGCGACTCGGGCACCAACCTGGCCTTCCTGGGCGCCAACTGCTGCTACCGCAGGGTCCGTTACGAGCCTTCGGCGCTCGGTCCCGACCGGACGGTGGTGTGCTGGAAGTCCGACTACCGGGACGACCCCGGCTTCCGGGCCGGGCGGCCCGCCACCACCGACTTCCGGGAAGGGCCTGGCGCCGACCCGGAGAGCGGCCTGCTCGGGGTGAGCTACGACGGCTACCCGGTGGACGCGCCGTACGTGGTGAGCAACCCCGGGCACTGGCTGCTGGCCGGTACGGGTGCGGTGGCCGGCGACAGCTTCCCGCACCTGGTCGGGGTCGAGTACGACCGGGTGCCCTCGGCCGGCCCGGCGGCGGGCCCGGTCGAGATCGTCGCCAGCTCACCGGTGGTCTGCGACGGTCGCCGCAGCCGGGCCGACTCGGCGTACGGCACGGTGGCCGGCGGGGCCGGGGTGTTCGCCACCGGCACCATGCGCTGGGTGGAGGCGCTGGACGCCGACGGCCCGGGCGGCGGTAGGGCCGACCACGGGATGGACCACCGGGCCGGGGCGTTCACCCGGCAGGTCACCGAGAACCTGCTGCGGGCCTTCGCCGCCGGCCCGGCGGCGCACCGGCACCCCGTGGCCTGATCCGGCGTCAGCCGTTGCCGACCTTGAGCACCATCGCGGAGGCCGGTCCGGCGGCCGCGGCACCGTGCCCGCCGCCGCCGACCTCGGCGGCCACCGCGAGGTTGCCCCGGTAGGCGGTGAACCAGCTGTTGTCGTCGGCCTGGCCGTCGACCTGGGCCGTACCGGTCTTGGCACCCGCGCCGGCGGTGATGCCGCTCATCGGCCCGGCGGCGGTGCCGCTGGTGGCGGTCAGGTTCATCATCGCGCGCAGGCCCTGCAGGGTGGCCGGGGAGAGCGTCCGGTCGGCCTTCTGCTGCTCGGAGCCGGGCACCAGGATCGGCTGCCGGAAGGTGCCGCTCTGCACGGTCGCGGAGATCGAGGCCATGGTGAGGGCGTTCATGGTGATGTGGCCCTGGCCGATCAGCTGGGCGGCGCGCAGGTTGTCCCCGGTCGGCGCGGGGGCCTTGGCGGGGGCCAGCAGCATGCCGGTCTTCCAGGTCGGCCCGATGCCGAAGGCGTCCTTGGCCAGTGCTTCCATGTCGCCGCTCTTCAGCACCTCCAGACCCTTCTTGATCAGGGCGGTGTTGCAGGACTGGGCGAGGTCCTGGGAGAACTTCCAGTCCTCGTGCGGATCCGGGAAGTCGTTCTTGAAGGTCTGTCCGGCCACGCTCAGGGTGGCGGGGCAGGGCAGCACGTCGTCCGGCTTGACCCCGGCCTCCAGCAGTGCGGCCGCGGTGATCACCTTCATGGTGGAGCCCGGTGCGATCGCGGCCAGGAAGGCCCGGTTCTGCCCGCCGGCCGGGGCGTTGGCGAAGGCCAGCACGTTCCCGGTGCTGGGCTCGATGGCGACCAGCGAGGCCGGGAGGGTGCCGCCCTTGGACGCGCCCGCCACCGCCTTCTCGGCCTCGGCCTGGAGCTTGCCGTCCAGGGTCAGCTTGAGCGAGGGCACGGGCTTCGGGTCGGTGATGGTGAACAGCTTGTCCGCCGTGCCGCTGCCGTCGTCCTTGGTGATCACCACACCGGTCCCGGCGTCCTCCGGGGCCCCGGCGGCGTTCTGCTTGAACCTGGCCATCAGGGCGGGGGTCAGCGAGGGGTAGTTCAGCGGCTTGCCGTTGCGGTCCACCACCATCGCGGGCTCGGCGAAGACCGGCTTCACCGCGATGCTCTCGCCGCTGTCCAGCTTCGGGTGGATCACGTTCGGGGTCCAGTGCACGGCGGCCTTGCCGTCGCTCATCTTGACCAGGCCGAGCCGGCCCTCGTAGTTCCAGGCGTTGGCGGTCCCGGCGAACTCCACCTTGGCCCGGAAGCTCAACGGCACCTCGGTGCCGGTCGGGGCGCTCGCCGGGGCGCTCGCGCTCGGGGCGGCCTTCGCCGAGGCGGAAGCGCTCGCGGACGGGCTGGCCGAGGCGGTCGGGGTGCCACCGGGGGTGAGCGTGACGCCGCTCGGTTTCACCTTCTCCTGGAAGGCCCGCAGGGCGGCGATCGCGGTGTCCGGCTGGTCGGTCAGCGCCCCGGCCGCCTCCAGGTCACCCTTGGCCCACGCCTCCAGGAACGCCTTGGCCCCGGCTGCGGCCAGGTCGGCGGCGGGCGCCTCGGCCACCACCGTACGGACCTTGGGCGACTTGGCGTCGTCCCCGTTCATCGCGTCGTACACGTTGTAAGCGCCGAATCCGGCGACCCCGACCAGCGCCGTGCAGACGGTGGCGATGCCTATCTTGGCGGCGTTGTTCATGGTGCGGAATTCCCCCGATGGTCATGGCAGGTCCACTCCACAGTAGGTGGGGGAACTCCGTGTACCTGTTATCGGAGGGTCATTTGTGACGCATCTGGTACAGAATCCGCCGGATGGCGGGTCAGATCCAGCTGTTGAGCCACATCCGGGCCCGCCAGTCGTCCATCGGGATGGTCTGGCCGGTGTAGATCGGCAGGAAGTAGAGGAAGTTCCACATCACCATCAGCACCAGCAGCCCGGCCGCCGTACCGCCGATCACCCGCCGGTCCCGGGAGGCCGTCGCGGGGCCGATCAGCGCCCCGAGCATCATGGTCACCGCGAGCACCAGGAACGGCACGAAGATCACCGCGTAGAACAGGAAGATGGTGCGCTCCTGGTAGAGGAACCAGGGCGCGTACCCGGCCGCCAGCCCGAGCACGATCGCGCCCGCCCGCCAGTCCGCCCGCAGCACCGAGCGGTACAGGCAGTAGAGCAGGGCGACCAGGCCCAGCCACCAGAGCAGCGGCGTCCCGATCCCGAGCACCTCGGCCGCGCACTCGTTCACCGTGCAGCCGGACTGCCCCAGCTTCGGCGACTCGTAGAAGAACGACACCGGGCGGCCGACGACCAGCCAGCTCCACGGGTTCGACTGGTAGGTGTGCGGGCTGGTCAGGCCGACGTGGAAGTCCCACATCGTCGCGTGGTAGTGCCAGAGGCTGCGCAGCGCGTCCGGCACCCAGGTCAGGTCGACCTGGAACGGCATCCTGACGCCGCCGATGTGCTCCGGTGAGAGCCCGCCCCGGTGCAGGGCCCAGTCCCGGCCGTACCCGCCCTTGCCCGGCTCGGTGCTGGACGCGAACCAGCCGGCCCAGCTGGCGACGTAGACCGAGATCGTGACGACGAACAGGACCACCCCGGCGAGCACGGAGTCCCACAGCGCGCCCCGGACCGGGTGCCGAGCCCCTGCCAGCCGACGGGCCCCGGTGTCCCAGAGCGCGCCGAGCAGCCAGAAGACCACCAGCACCCACATCCCGCTCCACTTGGTGGCCAGGGTCAGGCCGATGCAGACCCCGGCGGCCAGCCGGTACGGGCGCCAGCCCAGGAACAGCCAGTCACCGCCGGGCGTGTGCTCCAGCCGACGGGCGATCAGCGCCCTGGTCCGGTCCCGGTCGAGCAGCAGGAAGCCGAACGCGGCCAGGCACCAGAACATCACCACCAGGTCGAGCAGCGCCGACCGGCTCATCACGAAGTGCAGCCCGTCCACCGCGAGCAGCAGCCCGGCCACCGTGCCCAGCAGGGTGGAGCGGAACAGCCGCCGCCCGATCCGGGCCACCATCAGCACCGAGAGGGTGCCGAGCACCGCGACCGCGAACCGCCAGCCGAACGGGTTCATCCCGAACAGCTGCTCGCCCAGCCCGATCACCCACTTCCCGACCGGCGGATGGACGATGTACGACGGATCGGTCCGGAACGGGATGGACTGGACCGGCGAGAGGATCTTGCCGTTGGCGTCGTCCGGCCAGCTGGTCTCGTAGCCGACCTGCCAGAGCGAGTAGGCGTCCTTGGCGTAGTAGGTCTCGTCGAAGATCATCGAGTGCGGGCCGCCCAGGCCGCTGAACCGCAGCACCCCGGCGAACAGCGCCACCACGAGCGGGCCGAGCCAGCCGGCCCAGCGGCACAGCCAGGACCACAGTGCGTCCGGCAGGCGCACCCCGAGGCGGAGCAGCAGCGGCGAGGGCGGCACCCGGTCGGGCGTCACGCCGGGGCCGTCCGGCATCGGCGGCGCCAGCCGCTCCGCCGTCCCGGCCCGGTCGGTCGGCCGGTGCCCGAACCGTTCCAGCGCACCGCGCCAGCTCGGCCGCTCGGGCTCTTCCGCCCGGGGGCTCGGCACGGCGGCAGCACCGTCCAGCAGGACGGCTCCGCCCCGCTCCGAGTGGTCTACGCCAGCCGGCCCCTCAAGGCCCTTTTCGCCGCTCACCCGCCACATCGTAGGGGCGGCTCCCGAGCAGGCAATGGCCCGCCGTGATCCTGCCCCTTTCGTCACCATTTCTGCCGGGGAACTCCAGGTACACGCTTCGGAAGCCAGGAGGCCGGGGCTGCGCTGGTGTGCGGCTCCGCCACGCGGTCGTCGCCGACTTTTGGCAGGCGCTTCGGGTCTACGGTCCAGGGGCTCGGGGAACTGCGACGCCGGCCTCGTACAAGGTCACCGTTGCGTGGGTGGTCAGGCACTTTCGCAGTGACCCGCACGCCAGATCTCCTCGCAGTTCCCCGAGCCCCTGGACAGTGCAACTGGACGCCCTGCCAAAGGCGCAGCCCCGAGCCCCTGGACAGTGCAACTGACTCGCCTGCCAAAAGCGCAGCGTCGGGCCCCCGGAGGGAGATGGCCGAGGAGTCGTCGGGAGCTGGGAGGATGGGTGGGTGACAGGCGTACTCGTGCTCGCAGGAACTCCCATCGGTGACGTCTCGGACGCGCCGCCCCGACTGCTCACCGAGCTGGCCACGGCGGACGTGATCGCGGCGGAGGACACCCGCCGCCTGCGTCGGCTGACCCAGGCGCTCGGGGTGACCCCGACCGGCCGGGTGGTGTCGTACTTCGAGGGCAACGAGGTGGGCCGGACCCCGGAGCTGGTGGAGGCGTTGCAGAACGGCTCCCGGGTGCTGCTGGTCACCGACGCCGGGATGCCGTCCGTCTCGGACCCGGGGTACCGGCTGGTGGACGCCGCCGTGGCCGTCGGGATCAAGGTCACCGCCGTGCCGGGGCCGTCCGCCGTGCTCACCGCGCTGGCGCTGTCCGGCCTGCCGGTGGACCGGTTCACCTTCGAGGGCTTCCTGCCCCGGAAGAACGGCGACCGGGCCCGGACCCTGGCCGAGCTCAAGGCCGAGCCGCGCACCATGGTGTTCTTCGAGGCCCCGCACCGGATCGCCGAGTCGCTGGCCGCGATGGCGGACGCCTTCGGAGCGGACCGCCCGGCGGCCGTCTGCCGCGAGCTGACCAAGACGTACGAGGAGATCAAGCGCGGCGGCCTCGCCACGCTGGCGGCCTGGGCCGCCGACGGGGTCCGGGGCGAGATCACCGTGGTGGTGGCCGGCGCCCCGCCGACCGCGCCGCAGGAGCGCACCCCGGCCGAGCTGGCCCGGCTGGTCACCCTGCGGGAGCAGGAGGCGGGCGAGGGCCGCAAGGAGGCGATCGCCTCGGTCGCCGCCGAGCTCGGGCTGCCCAAGCGGGCGGTGTTCGACGCGGTGGTGGCGGCCAAGCACGGCAGCTGACGCGGGCCGCCGGACCCGCGCGTACCGTGGAGGAAGCACTCCGTAAAACCATGGGTTGTTGAAGCTTTGGCCCGGTTGTCGTACAGGTATTTCCAATTCGGAGCCAAGCTTCGGAAACCCGGTTGGCGGAGTCCGGGCCCCGGGCATTCCCTGGGATGGAAAGACCCGAGCCGGGCGAACGCCCGGCGGGCGCTGGGAGACGGTCATGAGCGACACGATCGGCAGTCCGACGAACACCGACCCCACGCTGGGCACGACCAGGCCGCCGACGCCGGTGGAGACCGTCCGGGAGGCGTACTCCTTCGCCTGCCTGAGCTGCGGCTACGGCTGGGAGCAGGACTACCGGATCGAGCACCACAAGGCGCGGGACGGTCACCTGGTGGTCGAGTACCACGCGAACGGCGTCCGGGTCCCCTCCCCGCTGCTGAAGCCGACCTGCCCGGGCTGCGGCGGGCACACCGTGCGGATCATGCCGGCCGGCCGGGTCGCCTCGGTCGAGCGGTCCTGGCACCACGCCCCCGGTTACGCGGGCCGGGCCGAGCCGGAGCACCCGCACCGCACCCGGCTGCCGCACCGCTCGTTCGGCACCTGGCTGCGCTCGCTGTTCGGCCGCGCGGCCTGACCCTCGCGTCCTGGGGACCACCCCCGAGCCAATCGAGTCGAGGGTGGTTCCTTCGCGCCGCTAAGATTTCCGACCATGGCGGCCACTGCAGACCACAGCACCACCGAGGCATCGAACTCGGCCTACTACGTCACCACCCCGATCTACTACGTGAACGATCGCCCGCACCTGGGCCACGCGTACACCACGGTCGCCGGGGACGTCCTCACCCGCTGGCACCGCCAGCGCGGGGAGAAGGTGTGGTACCTGACCGGTACCGACGAACACGGCCAGAAGATCATGCGCACGGCGGACGCCCACGGGGTCACCCCGCAGGAGTGGTGCGACAAGCTGGTCGAGGAGGAGTGGAAGCCGCTCTGGCAGCACCTCAACGTGGCCAACGACGACTTCATCCGCACCACCCAGCAGCGGCACACCGACCGGGTCCAGGAGTTCGTCCAGGACCTGTTCGACAAGGGCGAGATCTACAAGGGCGGCTACGAGGGCCCGTACTGCGTCGGCTGCGAGGAGTACAAGCTCCCCGGCGAGCTGCTGCCGGGCGCCACCGAGGACGAGAAGCTCTGTCCGGTGCACAAGAAGCCGGTCGAGTGGCTGGAGGAGGAGAACTACTTCTTCCGGCTCTCCGCCTACGGCCCGAAGCTGCTGGAGTTCTACGCCGAGAACCCCGACTTCATCGCCCCGGCCTCGGCCCGCAACGAGGTGCTGCGGTTCGTCGAGCAGGACCTCAAGGACCTGTCGATCTCCCGCTCCACCTTCAACTGGGGCGTCCCGCTGCCCTGGGACGAGAAGCACGTCCTGTACGTCTGGGTGGACGCGCTGCAGAACTACATCACCGCCGCCGGTTACGGCGCCGACCCGGAGCGGTTCGCCGAGCTGTGGCCGGCCTCGGTGCACCTGGTCGGCAAGGACATCCTGCGGTTCCACGCGGTGATCTGGCCGGCCATGCTGATGGCCGCCGGGCTGCCGCTGCCCAAGCGGGTGGTCGCCAACGGCTGGCTGATGGTCGGCGGCGAGAAGATGTCCAAGTCGAACCTGACCGGCATCTCCCCGCAGGACCTCACCTCGCACTTCGGCGTGGATGCGTACCGGTACTACTTCCTGCGGGCGATCCCGTTCGGCACCGACGGCTCGTTCTCCTGGGAGGACTTCTCCGCCCGGTACACCTCCGAGCTGGCCAACGACTTCGGCAACCTGGCCTCCCGGGTCGCCGCCATGGTCGGCAAGTACCACGAGGGCTCGCTGCCCGCCGCCACGGCGGCCGGTGCGGCCGAGCAGGCGGTCGCCGACGGGCTGGTGACGGCCACTCAGGTCGCCGACCGGAAGATCGGCGAGGAGCTGGACTTCGCGGGCGGCATCGCGGCCGTCTTCGAGTTCATCAAGCAGGTCAACGGCTACCTCACCGAGCAGGAGCCGTGGAAGGTCGCCAAGGACACCTCGGCGGAGGGCCAGGCGAGGCTCGCCACCATCCTGTACACCGCCGCCGAGGCGCTGCGGGCGACCGCCGTGCTGCTCAACCCGCTGATGCCGGCAACCGCCGAGAAGCTCTGGGAGTCGCTCGGCGCGGAGCCCGAGCTCGGCCCGCTGGCCGCGCAGACCATCGCCACCGTCGCCGACTGGGGCCGCCTGCCGGTGGGCGCCACGGTGACCAAGGGCGAGATCCTGTTCCCCCGCCTGGAAGAGAAGCCCGCCGTCTGATGGCCGACGACCGCTCGACCCCGCCGCCGCTGCCCGTCCCCCTCGGGGTGCCGGTCGCCGACTCGCACACCCACCTGGACATGCAGTCCGGCACCCCCGCCGAGAGCCTGGCCAAGGCCGCCTCGGTGGGGGTGACCACCGTGGTCCAGGTGGGCTGCGACGTGGCCGGCTCCCGCTGGGCGGCCGAGCTGGCGGCGGAGTTCGAGCAGGTCCACGCGGCCGTCGCGCTGCACCCCAACGAGGCGCCCCGGCTGGTGCTCGGCGACCCCGACGGCTGGTCGGGGCAGCAGCGGGCCCCGGGCGGCTCGCCCGCGCTGGAGGCGGCGCTGGCCGAGATCGACCGGCTGGCCGCGCTGCCGCAGGTGCTCGCGGTCGGCGAGACCGGTCTGGACTACTTCCGGACCGGGCCCGAGGGCGTGGACATCCAGAAGGAGTCGTTCCGCCGGCACATCGAGATCGCCAAGCGCCACGGCAAGGCGCTGGTGATCCACGACCGGGAGGCGCACCAGGACGTGATCGACGTCCTGCTGGCCGAGGGCGCGCCCGAGCGCACCGTCTTCCACTGCTACTCCGGCGACGCCGAGATGGCCAGGGTCTGCGCCGAGCACGGCTGGTACCTGTCCTTCGCCGGCCCGGTCACCTTCAAGGCGAACCAGCCGCTCCGGGACGCCCTGCTGGCCACCCCGCTGGACCGGGTGCTGATCGAGACCGACGCGCCCTTCCTCACCCCGCACCCGTACCGGGGCCGCCCCAACGCGCCGTACCTGATCCCGGTCACCCTGCGCTCGATGGCGGCCACCCTGGGCCTGTCCGACGACGGCCTCGCCACGGCGGTCGCGGCCAACACCGCCCGCGCCTTCGGGTACTGAACGGCTCGTATCCTTGGCGGGTGAACAGCGACCCCACCCCCACGGCCGACAGCTTCCTGCTCGGCGCCTCCGACATCCGTGAGCTGGCCGCCACGCTCGGGGTGAAGCCCACCAAGCAGCGCGGGCAGAACTTCGTGATCGACGGCAACACCGTGCGCCGGATCGTCCGGGCGGGCGGGGTGACGGCCGAGGACGTGGTGGTCGAGGTCGGGCCCGGGCTCGGGTCGCTGACGCTGGCGCTGCTGGAGGTGGCCAAGCACGTCACGGCGGTGGAGATCGACCCGCTGCTGGCGAGGCACCTGCCGACCACGGTGGCCGCCCGGCTGCCGGAGCGGGTGAAGGACTTCGACCTGGTGCTCAGCGACGCGATGGAGGTCACCGAGCTGCCGGGCCCGCCGCCCACCGCGCTGGTCGCCAACCTGCCGTACAACGTGGCCGTGCCGGTGCTGCTGCACATGCTGGCCACCTTCCCGACCATCGAACGCACCCTGGTGATGGTGCAGAGCGAGGTCGCCGACCGGCTCGCCGCCAAGCCGGGCAACAAGGTGTACGGGGTGCCCTCGGTCAAGGCCAACTGGTACGCCGAGGTGAAGCGGGCCGGGGCGATCGGCCGGAACGTCTTCTGGCCCGCGCCGAACGTGGACTCCGGGCTGGTCTCGCTGGTCCGTCGTCAGCCGCCGCAGACCACCGCGACCCGCAAGGAGGTGTTCGCGGTGGTGGACGCCGCCTTCGCACAGCGCCGGAAGACCCTGCGGGCCGCCCTCGCCGGCTGGGCCGGCTCGGCGGCCGGGGCCGAGCAGGCGCTGGCCGCCGCCGGGATCGACCACAAGCTGCGCGGCGAGATGCTGACGGTCGAGCAGTTCGCCGCGATCGCCGAGCACAAGCCGGTCGGGGGTGCCGAGTGATCACGGTCCGGGTGCCCGCCAAGGTCAACGTGCAGCTCGGGGTCGGCGGACTGCGGGCCGACGGCTTCCACGACCTGGCCAACGTGTTCTTCGCGGTCGCCCTCGGCGACGAGGTGACGGCCCGTCACGGCGAGGGCGTCACCCTCACCTGCTCCGGGCCGGACGCCGGTGCGGTCCCGCTGGACGACACCAACCTGGCCGCCCGCGCGGCCCGGCTGCTGGCCGCCCACCACGGCATCGAGCCGAACGTCGCGCTGCACATCGCCAAGGCTGTCCCGGTCGCGGGCGGCATGGCGGGCGGCAGTGCCGACGGGGCGGCCGCGCTGGTCGCCTGCGACGCGCTGTGGGGTCTGGACACCCCGGCCGGGGTGCTGCACGAGCTGGCCGCCGAGCTCGGCTCGGACGTGCCGTTCGCGCTGCTCGGCGGGGTCGCGCTGGGCCGGGGGCGGGGCGAGCTCCTGGAGCCGCTGCCGGTCACCGGGACGTTCCACTGGGTCTTCGCGGTGGCCGACGGCGGGCTCTCCACCCCGGCGGTCTTCCGCGAGTGCGACCGGCTGCGGGTCGAGGCCGGCATCGGCTGCACCGACGTCGAGGTGCCCACGCCGGACGCCGACCCGGCGCTGCTGGCCGCCCTGGCCGCCGGTGACCCGGCCGCGCTGGCCAAGGCGCTGACCAACGACCTGCAGCCCGCCGCCGTCTCGCTCCGGCCCGCGCTGGCCGACACCCTGCTGGCCGGCACCGAGGCGGGCGCGCTGGCCGCGCTGGTCTCCGGCTCGGGCCCGACCACGGCGTTCCTGGTCGCGGACGCCGAGAGCGCCGCCGCGGTCGCGGCGGCGCTGCTGGCCTCCGGCACCTGCCGGGCCGCGCACGCCACCTACGGCCCGGTGCCGGGAGCGGCGGTCCTGGCCGGTTGACCTGGAGTGCACTCCAGAATCCAGACTCCTGGTCAGCGCCCGCGGTCGACGGGCCGTGAGACGGGGAGTCTGGCATGCAGTACCGCACGATCGGCACCGACCCGAAGACCCGCCGGGAGGTCAGCGTGCTCAGCCTCGGCGCCATGCTGATGGGCACGCTGACCGACGAGGCCACCTCGTTCGCCGTGCTGGACCGGTACGTCGAGGCGGGTGGCACCTTCATCGACACCTCCAACAACTACGCGTACTGGATCGACGGCAGCCAGGGCGACGCCAGCGAGCTGCTGGTCGGCCGCTGGCTGCGCAGCCGGGGCGTCACCGACGAGGTGGTGATCGCCACCAAGCTCGGCGCCCGCCCGCTGGCCCCGGGCACCGGATACGTGGAGAACGGCGCCGGCCTGTCCGCCCGGGCGGTCCGGGAGCAGGCCGAGCAGAGCCGCGAGCGGCTCGGGGTCGAGCGGCTCGACCTGCTGTACGCGCACGTCGAGGACACCAAGGTGCCGCCGGCGGAGACCGTCGAGGCGCTCGGCGCACTGGTGGGCGAGGGCACGGTGGGCCTGCTGGGCGTCAGCAACCACTGGACCTGGCGGGTCGAGCGGGCCCGCAGTCTGGCCGCGCAGGCCGGGCTGCCGGGGTACGAGGTGCTCCAGTACAGCCACAGCTACTTCCGCCGCCGGGCCGACCTGCCGGGTGCGCTCAGCGTCGACGGCGACCAGGGCGTGGTCACCGGCGAGTTGCTCAGCTACGTCCGGGAGGACCCGGCGCTCACCCTGGTGGCGTACTCGCCGCTGCTCGGCGGTGGCTACACCCGGCCGGACAAGCCGCTCGGCCCGGCCTTCGACCACGCGGGCACCCGGGCCCGCCGGACCGTCCTGGACCAGGTCGCCGCCGAGACCGGCGCCACCGTCAACCAGGTCGTGCTGGCCTGGCTGATCGGCGGCGGGATCCCGGTGGTCCCGCTGGTCGGCGCCTCCTCGGTGGCCCAGCTGGACGAGAGCCTGGCCGCCCTCGACCTGGAGCTGTCGGCCGAGCAGCGCGGACGGCTGGACAGCGCCGGCTGAGCACCCCACTAGGCTGGAGACCCCGGGACGTCTCCCGGCCTCTCTAGTTCCAGGAGCGCAGCTGCAGTGGCCGTCAACCTCGCCACCATCGAGTCCGTCAGCAAGGTCTACGGCACCCGGGCCCTGCTCGACGGGGTCACCCTCGGCGTCAGCGAGGGGGACCGGATCGGTGTGGTCGGGCGCAACGGTGACGGCAAGACCACGCTGATCCGGATGCTGGCCAAGCTGGAGGAGCCGGACAGCGGCCGGATCACCCACTCCGGCGGCCTCCAGCTCGCGGTGCTCACCCAGCACGACTCGCTGGACCCGAAGAAGACCATCCGGCAGGAGGTCATCGCCGGCCGGGCCGACCACGAGTGGCTCGGCGACTCCCGGATCCGCGACATCATCCAGGGCCTGTTCGGCGGCCTCGACCTGCCCGGCTTCCCCCAGGGCCTGGACACCGTGATCGGTCCGCTCTCCGGTGGCGAGCGCCGCCGGATCGCGCTGGCCCAGCTGCTGCTCGGCGAGCACGACCTGGTCGTGCTGGACGAGCCCACCAACCACCTCGACGTCGAGGGCATCGCCTGGCTGGCGAAGCACCTGCAGAACCGCCGCTCCGGCCTGGTCTGCGTGACCCACGACCGGTGGTTCCTGGACCAGGTCTGCACCCGGATGTGGGACGTCCAGCGCGGCGAGGTCCGCGAGTACGAGGGCGGCTACTCCGACTACGTCTTCGCCCGCGCCGAGCGCACCCGGGCCGAGGCCACCGAGGAGCAGAAGCGGCAGAACCTGGCCCGCAAGGAGCTGGCCTGGCTGCGCCGGGGCGCCCCCGCCCGGACCTCCAAGCCGCGCTACCGGATCGAGGCCGCGAACGCCCTGATCGCCGACGTGCCGGAGCCCCGGGACAAGAGCGAGCTGATGAAGTTCGCCAACGCCCGGCTCGGCCGGACGGTCTTCGAGCTGGAGAACGTCACCGTCAAGGCCGGTCCCAAGCTGCTGCTGGAGAACCTGACCTGGAACCTCGGCCCCGGTGACCGGATCGGTCTGCTCGGCGTCAACGGCGCGGGCAAGACCTCGCTGCTGCGCGCCATGCAGGCCGCCCACGCCACCCAGGGCGACGTGCAGCCCGCGTCCGGGGTGATCAAGGTCGGCAAGACCGTCCGGCTGGCCTACCTCTCCCAGGAGATCGCCGAGCTGGACCCGGCGACCCGGGTGCTCCAGGCCGTCGAGCAGATCCGCGGCCGGGTCGACCTCGGCAAGGGCCGGGAGATGAGCGCCGGTCAGCTCTGCGAGCAGTTCGGCTTCACCAAGGACAAGCAGTGGACGCCGGTCGGCGACCTCTCGGGTGGTGAGCGGCGTCGGCTCCAGCTGCTCCGGCTGCTGATGGACGAGCCCAACGTGCTCTTCCTCGACGAGCCCACCAACGACCTCGACATCGAGACCCTGAACCAGCTTGAGGACCTGCTCGACGGCTGGCCCGGCTCGATGGTGGTCATCAGCCACGACCGGTTCTTCATCGAGCGGACCACCGACACCGTGCACGCGCTGCTCGGTGACCAGCGGCTGCGGATGCTCCCGAAGGGCGTCGACGAGTACCTGGAGCGGCGGGCCAAGATGGTCGAGCAGGCCGTCCCCGCAGCGCTCGCCGCGCCGGTGGGCAAGCCCGCCGGGGACAGCCGGGCGATCAAGAAGGAGATGCAGAAGCTGGAGCGCCAGATCGTCAAGCTGGACGCCCAGGAGGTCAAGCTCCACGCCCAACTCGCCGAACACGCGGCCGACTTCGCCAAGATCTCCGACCTGGACGCCCAGCTCCGCAAGGTCCGCGAGGACAAGGAGGAGCTCGAGCTCGCCTGGATGGAACTCGCCGAACAGGAGTAACCCCCAGACGCCGCCGACTCTTTTGGCAGGTGCTCGGGGCTGTGCTGGTGTGCGGCTCCGCCGCGTGGGCGACGCCTCGCTTTTGGCAGGTGGACGGAAGAGTCAGGGGCTCGGGGCTCTGCTGTTGTGCGGCTCCGCCGCGTGGGCGACGCCGGCCCTTGCAAGGTGATCGTTGCGTAGGTGGTCAGGGACTTTCGCAGTGACCCGAGCGCCAGATCTCCTCGCAGTTCCCCGAGCCCCTGGGTGGTGCAACTGAACGCCCTGCCAAAAGGCGCAGCCCCCGGGCCCCGGTCTACGGCGCGAGAAGCGTGTCGAGCTCGGTGGCCGCGCGGCCCAGCACGCTGAGCGCGGGGTCGTGCGGCCCCGTCGGGTGCGCCGCCGGCCCGCTCGGGGGCCGGTGGTCGCGGGCGGCGGCCGTGAGGCGGTCGAGGGCGTCCAGCACCCGGTCGACCTCGGTGGGGTCGGGGCTGCGCCCGCCGTAGCGGAGCTGGGCACCGTAGGCGGCGACCGCTCCGCCGAGCCGCTCCAGGGCGGCGGTGGCGGGGAGCCACTGTTCGGCCAGCCGGCCGTTCGGGGGTGGTTCGGTGAGGCCGTGCCGGACCTCCTGGCGGGCGTCGGCCAGGGCACGGTAGGCGGTGCGGCGCAGCCACACCTCGGCGAGCGGTTCCGGTTCGGCCACCACGGCGGTCAGGTAGGCCCGGACGGCGGTGGTGGCGGCGACCAGCTTGGGTTCGATCCGGTGCCGGGGGCGTTCGGGCCAGAGCAGGTAGCCGAAGAGCAGCACGATGCCGCTGCCGAGGGCGGTGTCCAGCACCCGGGGCCAGAGCTCCTCGGTGCCCGGTTCGCCGCCGAACTGGACCAGGATCAGCGCCATCGGCGTCATCACGGCGGCGTTCAGGCCGTAGTGCACCCCGACCGAGTAGGGCAGCAGCGCGACGCAGAGGGCGGCGATCACGGTGAGCGTCCACTGCGAGGAGGTGACCGAGAGCACGGCCGCCGCCACCGCGACCCCGAGCACGGTGCCGACCGACCGGCTGACGGCCCGTTGGAAGACTGAGCCGAGATCGGGCTTGAGCACGAAGGCGACCGTCATCGGCACCCAGTAGCTGCGGCTGAGCGGCACCCCGGCGGTGACCACCCCGGCGACCGCGATGCAGAGCGCGACCCGCAGGCCGTACCGGGCGGAGCCGGGGGAGAGCAGCCGGGCCCGCAGCCGCCAGGGGTCGGGCGGCGGGGCCGGAGCGGTGCCGAGCACCACGGGCCGGCCGGCGGCGGTGTCGGCGACCGCGCGCAGGGCGGTGTCCAGGGCCCGCAGGGCGGGGGTGTCGGGGTGCCAGTCGGGGTAGCGGGGCGGGGGCGCGCCGAGGACGGCGTCGGCCAGGGCGCCCGGCAGGGCGGCGACCTCGGCAGGGACGGGGCGGCGGGCCCAGAGCAGTCCGCCGGCGGTCTCGGTGGCGCCCAGCACGGCCTCGTACAGGCGCCGCAACTGCCGGACCGGCTCGGCTTCCTGACGGTGCGCCGGGGGCAGCAGGTCCTGCAGCTGGTTGAGCCGGGCGGTGAGCAGCTGCCGGGAGGCCGGGCCCGCCGGGGTGCCGAGGTCGGCGAGGGTGGCGCCGAGGGCGCGCAGGGCGGCGGCCAGGGCGCGGCGGCGCGGGTCGGCGTCGGGGTGGCCGGCGTGGGCGCGGTGCGGGAGGCCGAGCAGCAGGACGTACCCGGCGCCGAGCAGCATCATCGGCGGGGCGGCCCACCAGGGGTGGGAGAGCGGCATCCCGGCGCCGAGGGCGGCGGAGACCAGCAGCAGCATCCCGGCGCCCGAGCCGCGCGGACCGGTGGCGCTGAGCGCGCCGGAGGCGAAGGCGACCAGGGTGAGGGCGGCTCCGGCGGTGAGCGTCCCGGCGCCGGCGTGCTGGAGCGCGGCGCCGACCAGCATGCCGAGCGCGGAGGCGGTGACCGCTCCGGCGATCCGGGGGACCCGGAGGGCAGTGGGTTCCAGCCGGTCGTTCATGGTGGCGTGCATCGCGCCGAGTCCGGCGTAGACGCCGAGGTCGAGGCGGCCGCCGAGCAGGCCGAGGGCGAGCGGGGTGAGCATGCCGATCGCGGCCCGGATCACCAGCACCCAGGGGACGGGCGGCCGGTCGGCCCGGGCGGCGTGCGCCCACCAGCCACGGGGACGGCCAGGGGCTGACACGTGCTCACCTACTGCGCTGGGATTCGGGCGTACCGGATCATCCCAGCATAGAACGGGACGCTCAGCGGAAGCTGCGCACCGTCAGCCCGAGGGAGCCTGCGGCGACCACCGCGCCGGGTATCGGCCAGCCGAACGAGGCGCCCTCCCGACAGAGCGTCAGCCCCAGGTCCAGCAGGAAGAATCCGAGGGCCAGGCCGAGTACCGGGAGGACCCGGTGGAGGACACCACGATTGCTCAACAGCCCCTGCATGTCCGCGTCCTTTCCTGCCCAGGAGCGCACACCATACCGCCAGGTACCGGGACATGCACCACCCCGGCGGACATCCGGGACCGCACTCCCGGATCACCCGGCTGACCGCTGTCCGGGCCGGTCCGGCCGCTCCAGGGTGGGGGCATGACTTCCTCCCCTCCGGCGGCCGTGGCCGACCGGTCCGACGAACAGGCTCCGGCGCTCCGCCGGGTGGCGGCGGCCGCGCTGGTCGGCACCACGATCGAGTTCTACGACTTCTTCATCTACGGGACGGCGGCCGCGCTGGTCTTCGGCCAGGTGTTCTTCCCCGGCCTCGGTGCGGCCGGCGGGCTGCTGGCCGCCTTCTCGGTGTACGCGGTGGCGTTCCTGGCCCGGCCGGTGGGGGCGGTGCTGTTCGGCCACTACGGCGACCGGCTCGGCCGGAAGACCACCCTGGTCGGCTCCTTGCTGCTGATGGGGGCGTCCACCGCGCTGGTCGGGCTGCTGCCCGGGTACGGGGCCTGGGGGGTCTGGGCGCCGGTGCTGCTGGTCGTCCTGAGGTTCTGTCAGGGGATCGGCCTGGGCGGCGAGTGGGGCGGCGCGGCCCTGCTGCTGGCCGAGCACGCCCCGGCGGGGCGGCGCGGGCGGTACGGCGGGTACCTGCAACTCGGGCCGTGCGCGGGCTTCTTCCTGGCGAACGCGGTCTTCCTGGCGTTCTCCGAGGGGCTGAGCAGGTCGGCCTTCCTGGGCTGGGGCTGGCGGGTGCCGTTCCTGGCCTCGGCCGTGCTGGTGGCGTTCGGGCTGTTCGTCCGGCTGCGGGTCGCCGAGTCACCGCTGTTCCGGGAGCAGCCGGAGCGGGCCCGGGTGCCGGTGGTCGAGCTGTTCCGGGAGCACGGGCGGACGGTGCTGCTCGCCGGACTCTCGATCATGGTCGGGTACACGCTGTTCTACCTGACCACCACCTACGCGCTGGCCTACGCGACCGCTGGACTGGGCCTGGCCGGCGGCCTGGTGCTCGGGCTGCTGCTGGCCGGCGCGCTGGCCATGGCGGGCACGGTCTGGCTCAGCGCGGGGCAGGGCGACCGCTGGGGCCGGCGGCGGACCCTGCTCGTCACGACCTCCCTGGGTGTCGGCTGGGCGCCGTTGCTCTTCGTGCTGCTGGAGACCGCCAGGCCGGTGCTGGTCGGGGTGGCGCTGATCGGTTCGATGGCCGTGCTCGGGCTGCACTTCGGGCCGGTGGCCGGCTACCTGCCCGAGCTGTTCCCGACCCGGGTGCGGTACACCGGCGTGGCGCTCGGCTACAACCTCGGCGGGGTGGTCGGCGGGGCCACCGCCCCGCTGGTCGCCACCCGGCTGTACGGCGTCTACGGCACTGCCGTCCCGATCGGCTGGTACGCGGCCGGGGTAGGGGTGGTCTCCCTGCTCAGCCTGCTCGCGCTGCCCGAGACCCGGGGGCGCGACCTGGGCGCGGTGCGGCGGCCCGGGCTGCTCGCCGAGCCCGGCTGACGGGCCGTCGGACGGGGAGCGGGGTGGGCGGCGGAACGGATTTCCCGTACGGGCCGATCACCGTGTAATGTCTTCCTCGTTCGACCGGTTCGCCCCTATAGCTCAGTCGGTAGAGCGTCTCCATGGTAAGGAGAAGGTCTGCGGTTCGATTCCGCATGGGGGCTCCACTCATCACAGGCTCCCGCCATCTCGGCGGGGGCCTGTTGTGTTTCCCGAGGGCGTGACCCGACCCGCCCGCGCTCTGGCGGGCCGGGGCCGAATGCGCTCTGATGGTGCGTCACGGTGGCCCGCCGGGTACGGACGGGGTGCGGAGGGTGGCCGGACGGGGAGTGGAGGGCGCCGTGGGCGTTCGGCTCGTGGTGGTCGACGACCACAGACTGCTCGCGGAGGCGCTGGCCGCCGCGCTGACCCTGCGCGGGCACCGGGTGCTCGCGATCGGCTCGCCGGCCCGGGCGGTGGCCGAGTCGGTGGTCGGCCGACGCCCCGAGGTCTGCCTGCTGGGGGTGGCCGGAGCGGGTGCCCCGGACGCCTTCGAACCGCTCCGGCGGCTGCGCCGGGAACGGCCCGAGATCGCCGTGGTGGTGCTCGGCCCGGTCGGCGAGCCCGGGCGGGTGGCGGCGGCCTTCGCGGCCGGCGCGGCGGGCTACGTCCGCAGCGACGAGCGGATCGAGGTGGTCGAGCGGGCGATCGCCCGGGTCCGGGCGGGCGAGGCGGCGGTCGCGGTCGAGGTGCTGCAGGGGGCGTTCGAGCGGGTGCTCCGCCCGGTCCCCGAACCGGACGACGACTCGCTGCGGCTGCTCCGGGCCCTGACCCTGCGGGAGGTCCAGGTCCTGCTCCGGATCTCCGAGGGCCAGGACACCACCGCGATCGCCGCCGGCATGGGCATCGCCCCGAGCACCGCCCGCACCCACGTCCAACGCGTCCTGATGAAGCTCGGCGCCCGCACCCGCCTCGAAGCCACCGCCCTCGCCGTCCGCACCGGCCTCCTCGCCCGCATCACCCGCCCCTGATCCTTCGGCAGGTGCTCACTGCCTACGGCTCCAGGGGCTCGGGGAACTGCTCAGCCGCCCACGGCGCCAGGGGCTCGGGGAACTGCGACGCCGGCCTCGGAAAAGGTCACACGTGGGTAGGCGGTCAGGCACTTTCGCAGTGATCCCGGCGCCAGATCTCCTCGCAGTTCCCCGAGCCCCTGGGTAGTCGACCGTTGAGCGCCTGCCTACAGTGCAGCCCCGAACCCCTGGATCGCTCGCAAAAGGCACAGCCCCGGAGCGCCCGCCCAGCGTGCGGCCCTGAGCTCCGGTGTTGACTCATGTGTAGTTGTGTTTGATTATGTGAGCGCAGTGCACATTCGGAAGGCGGAGCCGTGCAGAAGACCACGACCAAGCTCGCGGACGGTCGCGAGCTCATCTACTTCGATGCGGCGGAGGGCCCCACCGACCGCTCCTCCATCGACCTGCGTCCGTTGGAGGCGACCACCGCCCTGTCGGAGGTGCGCCGCGACCCGGTCACCGGGGACCACGTCACGGTGGCGGCCCACCGGCAGGGCCGGACCTACCACCCGCCGGCCGACGAGTGCCCGCTCTGCCCGTCCCGGGACGGGCGGTCGAGCGAGATCCCGGCGTCGGACTACGAGGTGGTGGTGTTCGAGAACCGGTTCCCCTCGCTCGCGCTCGGTGCCGCCGCCGAGGTGGAGCCGGACGCCACGCCGCTGCGCGAGCTGGCGGCCGGGGTGGGCCGCTGCGAGGTGGTCTGCTTCACCGCCGAGCACCAGGCGTCGTTCGCCGACCTGAGCGAGGGCCGGGCCCGCCTGGTGCTGGACGCGTGGACCGACCGGACGGCCGAGCTCTCCGCGCTGCCGGGCGTCGAGCAGGTCTACTGCTTCGAGAACCGCGGCGCCGAGATCGGCGTCACGCTGGCCCACTCGCACGGCCAGATCTACGCCTTCCCGTTCGTCACCCCCCGCACCGTCAAGATGACCGCCCGGGCCGAGGAGCACCGCGCCGCCACCGGCCGGAACCTGTCCGAGGACCTGCTCGCGGCCGAACTCGCCGATCCCGTACGAGTGGTGCTCCGGGGCGAGCACTGGACGGCGTTCGTCCCGTTCGCCGCCCGCTGGCCGTACGAGGTGCACCTGTACCCGAACCGCCGGGTGGCCGACCTGACCGGGCTGACCGAGCCGGAGCGGGCCGAGTTCCCGGGGATCTACCTCGAACTGCTGCGCCGCTTCGACCGGTTGTTCGACGGTGCCGCTCCGACCCCGTACATCGCGGCCTGGCACCAGGCGCCCGCCCGGCACCGCACCGAGCTGGCACTGCACCTGGAGCTGTTCACGATCCGTCGTACGGTAGGCAAGCTCAAGTTCCTGGCCGGCGTCGAGTCCGGCATGGACGCATTCATCAACGACGTGTCGCCGGAGTCGGCGGCCCGTCGCCTGCGGGAGGTCGCAACATGAGTAAGTACCTGGTCACCGGTGGCGCCGGTTACGTCGGCAGTGTGGTCACCGCGCACCTGCTGGAGGCGGGCCACCAGGTCACCGTGCTCGACGACCTCTCGACCGGCTTCCGGGAGGGGGTCCCGGCCGGGGCCGAGTTCGTCCGGGGCCGGATCCAGGACGCGGCCGAGGTGCTGGACTCCTCCTTCGACGGCGTGCTGCACTTCGCCGCCTGCTCGCAGGTCGGCGAGTCGGTGGCCGACCCGGAGAAGTACTGGCGGAACAACGTGGCCGGCTCGCTGGAGCTGATCAGCGCGATGCGCAAGGCCGGGGTCGGCAAGCTGGTGTTCTCCTCCACCGCCGCCGTCTACGGCGAGCCGGAGGAGGTGCCGATCGCCGAGACCGCCCGTACCTCGCCGACCAACACCTACGGCGCCACCAAGCTCGCGGTGGACCACCTGATCACCAGTGAGGCGGTCGCGCACGGCCTGGCCGCCGTCTCGCTGCGCTACTTCAACGTGGCCGGGGCGTACGGGGCGTACGGCGAGCGGCACGACCCGGAGTCGCACCTGATCCCGCTGGTCTTCCAGGCCGCCCTGGGCGACCGCCCGCACATCGCGGTCTACGGCGAGGACTACCCGACGCCGGACGGCACCTGCATCCGCGACTACATCCACGTGGCCGACCTGGCCGACGCCCACCTGCTGGCGCTGGACGCCGCCAAGCCCGGCGAGCACCTGATCTGCAACCTCGGCAACGGCAGCGGTTTCTCCGTCCGCCAGGTGATCGAGTCGGTGAAGCGGGTGACCGGCCGGGAGATCCCGGTCGTGGTCACCGACCGCCGCCCCGGCGACCCGGCCGTCCTGGTCGCCTCCGCCGCCCGCGCCCACCAGGCGCTGGGCTGGACCCCCCGTCGTGCCGACCTGGACGAGATCGTCAAGGACGCCTGGCAGTTCACCCTGGAGAAGAAGCCCGCATGACCGATTTCCAGTCCGTCCACGGTGCCGCCCCGACCGGGGTCTGGGCGGCGCCCGGCCGAGTCAACCTGATCGGCGAGCACACCGACTACAACGACGGCTACGTGCTCCCGATCGCCCTGCCGCACACCACCAGGGCGGCCGTCCGGCTGCGCACCGACGGCCTGTTGCGGCTGTGGAGCGAGCAGGGCGACGGCCGGGTGACCGAGCTGGACGTCGCGGGGCTGACCCCCGGCGCCGTGGCGGGCTGGGCCAAGTACCCCGCCGCAGTGGTCTGGGCGTTCCGCGAGGCGGGGCACCCGGTCGGCGGCGCGGACTTCTGGTTCGACAGCGACGTGCCGACCGGGGCGGGTCTGTCCTCCTCCGCCTCGCTGGAGTGCGTGGTCGCCACCGCCTACCGCGACCTGTACGAACTGGACCTCGACGCGGCCGAGTTGGCCCTGCTCGCGCAGCGGGCCGAGAACGCCTTCGTCGGCGTCCCGTGCGGGGTGATGGACCAGATGGCCTCGACGTGCTGCGCCGAGGGCGGTGCGCTCTTCCTGGACACCAGGGACCTGGCGCAGCGTCAGGTGCCGCTCGACCTGGCCGGCCGGGGCCTGCGCCTGCTGGTGATCGACACCCGGGTCAAGCACGACCTGGCCGACGGTGCGTACGCCGACCTGCGGGCGGGCTGCGAGCGGGCCGCCGCGCTGCTCGGGCTGCCCGCCCTGCGCGACCTCGACCCGGCGGGGCTGGCCGCCGCGCTGGCCGCGCTGCCGGCCGAACTCCGGCCGCTGGTCCGGCACGTGGTGACCGAGGACGCCCGGGTGCAGCAGGCCGTCGCCCTGCTGGACGCCGGTGACTTCGCCGGGCTCGGCCCGGTGCTGACCGCCGGGCACGCCTCGCTCCGGGACGACTACGGGGTCTCCTGCCCGGAGACCGACCTGGCGGTGGCGGCGGCGGTCGAGGCCGGTGCGCTCGGCGCCCGGATGACCGGCGGCGGCTTCGGCGGCTCGGTGATCGCCCTGGTCGACGCCGAACGGCTGGACGCCGTCGCGGCCGCCGTGACCGGTGCCTTCAAGTCCGCCGGGTACGCCGACCCGCGCACCTTCACCGCCACCCCGGCGGCCGGGGCACGTCGGCTGAGCTGACCTGCGGCGGTACAGCGCCCCGGGCCGACCCAGCGTCGGCCCGGGGCGCCGTCGTGTCCGGACAACTGCGGGGTGAATGACGAAACTTCACCAAATCCCCACCGATGCGCTGCCCTCTTCCGTACGCTGAGTCCCGCAGGGAACCGGGGGGCATGAAGTGGGCGAGCCCGCCGCAGTGGGCCCGGCAGCCGGTGGGGGTCGGCACCTGAGCAGGGGGGAACGACGATGGGGCGGGTTCGCGTCCTGGTGGTCGACGACCACCGCATCTTTGCCGAGGCGCTGGCGGCCACCCTGGCCGCCGAGGCGGACGTCGAGGTCGGCGTGGCCGGCAGCGCGGCCGGCGCCGAGCGCGCCCTGGAGCGGGCCGCCGCCGAAGGGCGGGCCTTCGACGTGATCCTGATCGACGCCGACCTGGGCCCCGTAGGCGCCGCCGCCTTGCGCCGCCCCCGCCAACAGGCCGAGCCGGAAGGACAGTTCGGCCGCGCACCGGCACCCGGTCGGCTCTCCGTGCCGACCCAGCCGGGCCCGCTCAGGCCGCCCGCAGGGCCGGCACCCGACGGCTTACCCCTGCTGGCCAGGGCCTGTCGGACGTACCCCGAGCTGCGTGCCGTGGTGCTGGCCCGCGAGGACGACCCGCGCCGCGCCGTCCGGGCACTGCAGGCCGGTGCCTGCGGCTGGGTGGCCAAGGACAGTTCGCTGCCGCGGCTGATGGCCGTGATCCGCGGCGTCCTGCGGGACGAGACCCACCTGCCGCCCGCCCTGCTCACCGGGGTGGTACGGGAGTTGACCGCCGCCCGACGGGACCGGACGGAGAGCGAACGGCTGGTGGAGAGCCTCACCCCCCGGGAGGAGGAGGTGCTCCGCTGCATGGTCGCCGGTCTCGGCCGGCAGGCCGTGGCCGAGCGGCTCTACCTCTCGCCGCACACCGTCCGCACCCACATGCAGAACGTGCTCGGCAAGTTGGGGGTGCACTCCACCCTCGCCGCCGTCGCCGTGGCCCGACGGGCGGGCGTCAGCCCGTCCGAACCGGCCGCCCCGCCCACCCCGCGCGCCACCCCAACCGTCGCCACAGGCCCCGGCGCCGGCTGACCAGCCCCCCAAGCCCAGGTACCGACATCGTCAGGTCAGGGAATTCGGAGGACACATGTCGCCGTACAACAATGCCGCACGCCTGAAGCCGTCCAACCATCCACTCCAGGAGGGCGGTTCAGGTCTGCGTACGATCGTGGTCGGTGCCGGTTCGGCCGGCACCGCGCTGGTCCGCGACCTCGACCGGACGCCCGACTTCGGGCTGCTCCCGGTCGGGCTGCTGGACGACGACCCGCTGAAGGCCGGTCAGCTGGTCAGCGGCGCACCGGTGCTCGGCACGCTCGCCGAGCTGACCGAGCTCGCGGTCCGGCACCGGGCCCAGGTGGTGGTGCTGGCGATCCCCGGGCTGGCCCACCAGCGGGTCCGCCAGCTGGCCACCGCGGCGGCGGCGGCCGGCGCCTCGGTCCGTTACCTGCCGTCCTTCCTGTCCGCCCTCCGCCGCGAGGTGGTCGGCTCCGACCTGCGCAGCCTGGACGTCAACCGGCTGATCGGCCGGCACGAGGTGCACGTGGTCTCCTCGGACGTCCGGGCCGTGATCGAGGGCCGCCGGGTCCTGGTCACCGGCGCGGGCGGCTCGATCGGCAGCGAACTCTGCCGTCAGCTGCACGCCTTCGGACCGGCCGAGCTGTACATGCTCGACCACGACGAGTCCAACCTGCACCGGCTCCAACTCGACATCTGGGGCGAGGCGTTGCTCACCGACGACTCGCTGGTGATCGCCGACATCCGGGACCGGCCGAGAATCCAGCAGATCTTCCGCGACCTCCGGCCCGAGGTGGTCTTCCACGCCGCCGCCCACAAGCACCTCCCGCTGCTGGAGCGCCACCCCTCCGAGGCGGTGAAGTCCAACGTGCTGGGCACCGACAACCTGGTCGAGGCCGCCCTGGCCACCGGCGTCGAGCGGTTCGTGCTGATCTCCACCGACAAGGCGGCCGACCCGACCTCGGTGCTCGGCGCCAGCAAGCGGCTGGCCGAGCTGATCGTGCAGGCCAACGCCCGGGACGCCCGCAACCTCGGCACCGGCGTCTTCTCGGCGGTCCGGTTCGGCAACGTGCTCGGCTCGCGGGGCTCGCTGCTCTCGGTGCTGGCCGAACAGCTCCGCAGCGGCGGCCCGGTGACGGTCACCCACCCCGACGTGACCCGGTTCTTCATGACCATCGAGGAGGCGGTCGGCCTGGTGCTGGAGGCCGGGCGGATGGCGCACGGCGGCGAGGTGTTCGTGCTGGACATGGGCGAGCCGGTCCGGATCGTCGACCTGGTGCACAACTTCGCCCGGCAGGTCCAGTTGGAGGCCGAGGAGGTGGAGATCCGGTACACCGGTCTCCGGGCCGGCGAGAAGCTCAACGAAGCCCTGTTCTCCGAGGGCGAGGTCCGCGTCCCCACCGCCCACGCCCGGATCTACGCCACCGTCGCCGACCACACGGCCGGCCCCGAGGACCTGGCCGGTGGCCTGACCGGCCTCTACCAGGCCGCCGCGGGCAACTCCGACGCCGAGGTCCGCCGCCGCCTGGCCGAACTCCTCCCCGGCTACCAAACCCCCGTCGCCCAGCCCGTCCCCGCCCTCAGCAGCCCCTACCCGGACGGTTTCTAGGCACGAGCTGTCGGAAATACAGGGGCCCGGGGCTCTGCTGCTGTGCGGCTCCGCCGCGTGGGCGACGCCGACTTTTTGGCAGGTGCTCAGCCCGCTACGGAGTCAGGGGCTCGGGGCTCTGCTGTTGTGCGGCTCCGCCGCGTGGGCGACGCCGACTTTTTGGCAGGTGCTCAGCCCGCTACGGAGTCAGGGGCTCGGGGCTCTGCTGTTGTGCGGCTCCGCCGCGTGGGCGGCGCCGACTTTTTGCAGGTGGCTCGGCATCTACGGTCAGGGGCTCGGGGAACTGCGACGCCGGCCTCGGAAGAGGTCACGCGTGCGTAGGTGGTCAGGCACTTTCGCAGTGACCCGCACGCCAGATCTCCTCGCAGTTCCCCGAGCCCCTGGACCGTAGACCCAGAGCACCTGCCAAGAGCTGAGCAGCCGGAGGCGGACTCAGACCGCGTCGAACGGTGCCACCAGCTGGCGGAGGAGCCCCGCGAGCTCGGTCTGCTGCTGCCCCGTCAGTTCGGCCAGCAGGGCTCGCTCGTGGGCCAGCAGACCGGCCAGCGCCTCGTCCGCGCGGTCCCGCCCGTCCTCGGTCAGCCGGACCAGCACGCCGCGCCGGTCGTCGGGGTCGGGCAGCCGCTTGACCAGGCCCTTGCCGGTGAGCCGGTCGATCCGGTTGGTCATGGTGCCGGAGGTGACCAGGGTCTGGGTGAGCAGCTGGCCGGGGGAGAGCTGGTAGGGGGAGCCGGCCCGGCGCAGGGCGGTCAGCACGTCGAACTCCCACGGCTCCAGGCCGTGCTCGGCGAAGGCGGTGCGGCGGGCGCGGTCCAGGTGCCTGGCGAGCCGGCTGACCCGGCTGAGCACCTCAAGCGGTCGCACGTCGAGGTCGGGGCGCTCACGGCGCCATGCAGCGACCAGCCGGTCGACCTCGTCCTCCATGTGGATCAGTGTAGCCACGGGTGTGTCGATATGAAGCCTCTTGACGTCAAGACTTCCTCGGTGAACACCGCGGGCACAGCTGCCGCGAGGGTCAGAGCTGCCGGTCGCCGACCAGTTTGGGGTGCCGCTCCATGCCCTCCAGGCCGTGCCAGGCCAGGTTCACCAGGTGGGCGGCCACCTCGGCCTTGCCCGGGCGGCGGACCTCCAGCCACCACTGGCCGGTGAGCGCGACCATGCCGACCAGCATCTGCGAGTACATCGGCGCCAGCCGGGCGTCGAAGCCGCGGGACTTGAACTCCAGGCCGAGGATGTCCTCGACCTGGGTGGCGATGTCGCTGATCAGCGAGGCGAAGCTGCCGGTGGACTGCGCCACCGGGGAGTCCCGGACCAGGATCTTGAAACCGTCGGTCGAGGTGTCGATGTAGTCCATCAGCGCGAAGGCGGCCTGCTCCAGCAGCTCACGGGAGTGCCCCCCCGTGAGCGCGCCGGTGACCATGTCGAGGAGGAGCTGCATCTCCCGGTCGACCACGACCGCGTACAGCCCCTCCTTGCCCCCGAAGTGCTCGTAGACCACCGGCTTGGAGACCCCGGCCCGCTCGGCGATCTCCTCCACCGAGGTGCCGTCGTAGCCGCGCTCGGCGAACACCGTCCGGCCGATGTCGAGCAGTTGTTCGCGGCGCTGCTTGCCGGTCATCCTGACCCGGCCCGCCTTGGTGGTCCGGGCGGGAGCGGCCGACCGGGTACGGGCGGTCTCCGCTCGTGTGGTCCGGCCGTCCGTGGTGTCTCCGTTGCTCCCGTTCACCCTTACATCATGCTGCAGGCGTCGGGTCATGCGGTGCGGCGGGCCGCGATCCGCTCCGCGTCCGGCCACCGCACATCCGTCGCCCAGCCCGCCAGTTCGAACCAGCGGATCAGCCGGGCGGAGGAGTCGATCTGGCCGCGCAGCACCCCGTGCCGGGCCGAGGTGGGGTCGGCGTGGTGCAGGTTGTGCCAGGACTCGCCGCAGGACAGCACCGCCAGCCACCAGACGTTGCCGGACCTGTCACGGGACTTGAACGGCCGGGAGCCGATCGCGTGGCAGATCGAGTTGATCGACCAGGTGACGTGGTGCAGCAGGGCCACCCGGACCAGCGAGCCCCAGAAGAAGGCGGTCAGCGCGCCCTGCCAGGACATCGAGACCAGACCGCCGACCAGTGGCGGGATCAGCATCGAGACCAGGGTCCAGACCCAGAACAGCCGGGAGACGGTCCGCAGCACCGGGTCCTTCACCAGGTCGGGCGCGTACTTGACCTGGGAGGTCTGCTCCTCGTCGAAGAGCCAGCCCATGTGGGCCCACCAGAGGCCCTTGAGCAGCGCGGGCACCGACTCGCCGTAACGCCACGGCGAGTGCGGGTCGCCCTCCTTGTCGCTGAACCGGTGGTGCTTGCGGTGGTCGGCCACCCAGCGCACCAGCGGGCCCTCGATCGCCAGGCTGCCGGCGATCGCCATCGCGATCACCAGCGGGCGCTTGGCCTTGAACGAGCCGTGCGTGAAGTAGCGGTGGAACCCGATCGTGATGCCGTGGCAGGCGACGAAGTACATCACCGTGGCGATCGCCAGGTCGGTCCAGCCGAGGCCCCAGCCCCAGGCCACCGGCACGACGGCCAGCAGCGCCAGGAAGGGCACCCCGATGAAGAGGCCGAGCGTGATCCGCTCGGCGAGGCCCTGCTTCTCGCCACCTCGGGTGGCGGAGAGCTGGGTGGCGGCGATGGCATCAGCCTCTGGGGGCGCTTCGCTGGCCTGGATCGTCATGGGGTTCCTTGAGGGAAGGGGCTACCTACGTAGCCGTAACCTACGGCATCGTAAGTTCTGCCGCCCCGGTTGGGAAGACGTGTCGGCCATGGCTAGGGGCCCCTAGGGCGCGTATTTGGTCGTGATCAAGCGGTGGTTCTGGCGAGGTCCTTGATCCAGATCATCGCGCCGCGAAGCTGGAGGCCGGCGAGGTAGCT